>JBGPOC010000016.1:0-14820 GCA_041487825.1 Candidatus Dormibacteraceae bacterium
AGCTCGGCTACGCCGCGGGCCTCGGTTCGGAGCAGGTGCTTGCGTTTCGCTTCCTGCTGGCGGCGGTCGGGATGCTGGCGCTGGCGTTCCTCCTGGGCCAGAACCCGCTGCGCTTGAAGACGAGCCGCCTGCTCATCCTGCTGGGGATGGGCGGCATCGGCTACTGCGCGCAGTCGTTGACGTACTTCCTGGCCCTGCGCACGCTGCCGGCCTCGCTGGTCGTGCTGATCGCCTACATCTATCCGAGCCTGGTGGTGGCGGCCGGATGGCTGTTCCTCCATCGAGCTGTTTCCGCCAAGCATCTGGTCGCGCTAGCGGCGAGCTTCGTTGGACTGGTGATGCTCGTCGGCGGGGCCCACTTCCAGCTGGCCTGGGCGCTCGCGCTGGCGGTCGCATCTCCTGTCATCTACACCGCCTACATCCTGATCGGCGAACGCGTGATGGGATCGGTGCCGGCCCTCGCCGCAAGCGCCGTGATCATCACCGGCGCGGCAGTCGCCTTCAGCGTGCTGGCCGCCATTAATAACCAGCTCGCCCTTCCTCGGAATGCAAGCGGATGGGCCGTCGCCGTCGGCCTGGCCGTGTTTCCGACCATGCTCGCGATCTCACTGTTCCTCGCGGGCCTTCCCCGGGTCGGAGCCGCGCGCGCGGCCCTTCTGAGCACCTGGGAGCCCGTCGTCACCGTTGCGCTCGCCGTGATCGTGCTCGGAGATCGCATGTCGCTCATCCAGGTGCTGGGCGGCACACTCGTGCTCCTCGCGGTGATCGTGGTCCAGGGCGCCCAGCTGTGGAAACCGGCGGTGCCGACTGCCTGAAACGCGGGAAATCGCTCTCGTGAGCGTTAGGACCGGTAGTGCCCGCAATGGGAATTGGGCGACGGGGAGATGTTGAGCAGGCCGACCGCAGGAACCGACTGCGAGGCCAATCGCTGGTGGAGGTCGCGATATCTCTTCCGGTGATCCTGCTGCTCGCCCTCGGGGTCACGGACATCGGGCGTGCGTTCTACTACCGGGAGGCGGTCACCAATGCCACTCGACAGGCGCTGCGAGTCGCGGTTTCTCCAAGCCAGCACGCCGCCGCTGATGCGATCTGCGCCGGCACCGGCACCGCGACCGCGGTCACGGTGACGACCTCGATCCCCGCGGGCGCGAGCTCTGTCTCGACGATCGTCAGCAACGCAGGTCTCGAGAGCTCGAGCAACGGAACGCCCGCGGGCTCTGTCATCAGCGGGGCCACCATCAGCATCACGTTTCATTGCCTGGCCGGGGTCGCGGTGACGAACGCAACGAGCAATGGAGCCGGTCCTCTCGATCCGGGCTCGGACTCCGTCACCGTGCGAATCACCTACACCTTCAGCGTCATCACGCCGCTGTTGTGGCCGGTCACAGGAACCTCGTTCCCGATCACGGTGTCGTCCTACCAGCGGTCGGAGTATTGAGGGTGAGAACTGCTCGCGGCCAAGCGCTCGTCGAATTCGCGCTGGTCTTCCCGGTCCTGTTCTTCATGCTCGCGATCACCATCGACCTGTTTCGCGTCGATTGGGCGACGTCCACGGTGGCTGAGGCGGCGCGCCAGGGCGCGCGCCAGGCCGTGGCCAACGCGGACCCGTCGGACAACCCGTTTGGTTCATCCGCCGGCGTGTGCTCTGGAACCACCCAGACGCCCTCGGCCAACGGGAGCGGCTGTCTGACCGACGCGCGAATCTTCCAGACCGTCACCTCCGTGCTCGGTGGCTTCAGCCAGGGCTCGACTCTCACCGAGGCCTCGCCGTCGGCGTGCCCCAATCCCGCGGTCGGACACGCATCCGTTTGTATCTATCCGCCTGAGGCGGGTGCCGCCGGGGGCTACGTCAACTGCGCCGGCGCTCGCTCCAGCCTCGGCCGAGACCCGATCGCAGGCGACCTTGGTTCGCGCACAGCCGAGTACCAGAACCCGCAATACAAGGGTTGCTTCGAGGTTGTCGTGACGGTGATCTATCGCTACGACACCCTGGTTCCCTTCCTGGGCTCGGCGGCCCCGAGCTTCCTTCGGATCGCGTCGTCCACGACGATGCTGGCGGAATACTGATGCCGGGGCTGCGTAGTCGGAGCGCACACGATTCTCAACGCGGCCAGGCGATCGCGATCGTCGCGGCGATGATCGTCATCCTGGTCATCCTCGGCACGATGGTCTTCGACGTCGGCCTGGCGATGTCGGATCGGCGCAACCTGCAGGCCTACGCCGACGCCGCTGCGCTGGCCGGGGCGAGGTCATACGGGCAGCAGGGTCCGAGCAAGGCGCACTGGGTCGCGATGCAGTACCTGGCGCCTCCGCTCGGCTTCGCATTGCCGACCGGCGCGTGCGCCAGCGCCGCCAGCTGCCCCGCGGGGACGTACAGCGTGGCCGGCTACCAGATCCTGCTGAGCGACTCGTTTCGCGTCAATGGCATCTTCAACTACCCGAGCGTGCTCGACGTCGTGCTGACGCACCAGCAGCCGAGCATCTTCGCGCGCATGGTCGGCTATTCACAGCTGACGACGGCTGCATCGGCGCGGGCCAGCACGCCCGGGCCACAGTTCAACGGGGCCGCATACGCGGTCGCCGCGGTGAGCGGTGACGCCATGATCAACGGAGGTGGCGCGGCCTTCCAGACCGTCACCGGCCCTGTCTACGCGTACGGCAGCTTTGGCGCCAACAACGGCCCGCACTCGACCGGGGTGCCATCGGTGCAGACGAACTACGACGGCACGCCATGTCCTGGCAGCCCGGCGAACCTGCTCGACAACGGCGGAGCGGGCAATGCCCTCAACTACCACACGACCGACGGCAATCCCCTGCCTGTGACCTCGAACGTCCCGCCGCCGACCAACTACGACAACGCGTCGCCGGTGGCAGCAGGCTCTCCGCCGCCCACGTACCTGACGGCCGCCGCCGCCAAGGATGCGCTTGGCAACTGGAAGCCCGGCATATACAACGGGTTCGCGCCGAGCGGTGGAACCATGAACGGCGGCGTGTACAAGATCATCAACTCCTCCAACCTCGCCCTCGGCACGATCACCAACTCCGTCTACACGCCATCGGGCACCGTCGACAGCCTGGGCGCGGTGGCCATAGTTCTCGACTCATCCGACACGGGCACTCTCGACATCAGCAAGGCCAAGCTCAACGGACTCGACGATCTCAACCCGTCCGGCTATACGGGAACCCGCGACCCCCTTGGGACCCACAACTTCGTCGTCTTCGGCGGCAACGGCGCCGCGGGATTCGCAGGCAGCATGTCGGTCGGGCCAGGCGCGACCACCGACATGAGCGGAATCATCTACCTGCCCGAGGTTTCGTACGTGAGCAACGGCAATTCCAGCCCGCAGTTCACGGGCTCGTTCACGGTCGCCAGCATGACCGTGAACGGTGGCGGCAACGGGGCGCAGGTGTTCCACTGGGTCTGCGGGCTGAACGCGGTCGCCGGCCAGCCCTACCAGGGGGGGCTGCTCCGCTGAAATTCCCTCTCCCCATGGGGGGAGAGGTCTGGGGTGAGGGGCGTTCACCAGCACAACCGCCTTGCGGCGAAGCGCAAGATTGAACCCGATGATCGCCAACCTCATAGGCTCCCAATGGCGCAGCCCCGACGCGGCCCGGTCGCTTCCCGTCTACAACCCGGCGACTGGCGAGGTGATCGGGCAGGTTCCGCTCTCCGGGACTAGAGAGGTCGACGCCGCGGTGCAGGCGGCCGCGACCGCCTACCGGACCTGGTCGCGCACCGCGCTCATGGAACGGGTGCGCCTGATGTTCCGCTACAAGGCGCTGCTAGAGGAGCATTTCGAGGATCTCGCCGCGATCATCACGCGCCACCACGGAAAGACGCTCGACGAGTCACGGGGCGAGGTGCGCCGCGGTATCGAGGTCGTGGATTTCGCATGTGGCGCGCCGACTCTCCTCCAGGGCCGCACGCTACGCGACGTCTCGGCCGGGGTCGACCAGGACCTCTACCGTTACCCGGTCGGTGTCTGCGCGGGCATCCCACCCTTCAACTTCCCGGTCATGATCCCGCTCTGGATGTTCCCGCTGGCCGTGGTGGCGGGCAACACCTTCGTGCTCAAGCCCTCGGAGCGCACGCCGCTCGGAGCGGTTCGACTCGCCGAGATCTTCCTGGAGGCGGGCTTCCCCGAGGGTGTGCTCAACGTCGTGCATGGGGCGGCGGAGGTCGTCGACGCGCTGCTCGTCCACCCGGACGTGAACGCGATCTCATTCGTGGGCTCGGCGCCGGTCGCGCGCCACGTGTATCAAACCGCCGCGGCCCACGGCAAGCGCGTGCAGGCTCTTGGAGGGGCGAAGAATCACATCGTGGTGATGCCGGACGCGGATCCTGAGATCGCGGTGCCCGCGATCCTCAACTCGGCCTTCGGCAACGCCGGCGAGCGCTGCCTGGCGGGCTCGGTCGCGGTGGCCGTCGGCACGGCCGCCGAGGGCCTGCTCGGGCCGCTCGCCAGCGCGGCGGCGAAGATGGTGGTCGGCCCTGGCGACCAGGCAGGCGTGCATGTTGGGCCGCTGATCCGCGCCGAGCATCGGGACCGGGTCGCGGGCTACGTCGACAAGGGGGTTGCCGAGGGCGCGCAGCTGCTGGTGGATGGGCGGGACCAGATGTCGCGTCCAGGTTTCTTTCTCGGGCCGACCATCCTCGATCGCGTGACGTCCGACATGGCGGTGGGCCAAGAGGAGATCTTCGGTCCAGTGCTCTCGGTCGCCAGGGCCGCTACCCTGGACGAGGCGATCGCCCAGGCGAACAGCATGTCACTCGGCAACATGGCCACGATCTTCACGCAGTCAGGGCGGGCGGCGAGGGAGTTCAGGGAGCGGGTGGAGGCGGGCATGACCGGCATCAACGTCCCGATCGCTCAGCCCTTTGCATTCTTCCCGTTCAGCGGCTGGAAGGGATCCTTCTACGGCGACCTCCATGTGCACGGCGCGGATGGGATCGAGTTCTTCACGCGCAAGAAAGTCGTCGTCACACGCTGGTAGGGCCGGCCCGCTGACGGCGGGGTGATCAGGCCGGCCTCTTGACCACCGGCGAGCGACGTCCGGCGGCCCGCAGGCCGGGCAGCGCCGCCAGCGTGAACCCGACACCGACGCCGCCGGCGACGAAGAACGGGACGCCCACGCCGAGCGCGAAGAGCGAGCCTCCCACCAGCGAGCCGATGGCCATCGAACCGCTCATGGCCGTCCCGACCACGCCTTGCGCCTCGCCGCGCCGGTCGGGCACGGCCTCCATCAGGAACGAGTTCATCGACGGCTCGGTGAAAGCCCAGAGGGCTCCCTCGAAGACGCCGACCGTCATGACGATCGGGACGTAGCTGAGGAACGGGTACACGAACGCCATGAGCGAGCCGATCCCCACCGAGCCGAATGCCAGCCACCGCCGGTCCCAGCGGTCCGAGCTCCAGCCCGCAAACGGCGTCGCCGCGACCAGGGGAAGCGCGAACAGAGTGAACGACAGCCCGATGACGACGTCGCTGGCGCCGAGCTGGCGCATGTAGAGGCTCCAGATGACGTCGTAGATCCCGATCAGCAGGCCGAGGCCGATCGTCATGGTGACCACGGCGCGCAGCGCAACGCCGACGCGGGTTGAGCGGATGAAGACGCGCGCGATGCTGACCTCCGCGCGCGGGCGCCGAACGGACGCCGGGAGCGTCAGCGCCGCCACGAGCGCAGCGGCTGCAAGCGCCCCGCCGGTCACTGCGAACACCGTCCAGCGCCCGAAGACCGCCAACAGCCCGCCGATCGCCGGCCCGACGATGATTCCGGACTGCCGAGCGGCTGCAACCCACCCGTATGCCCGGCCGAGCTCCCCGGCCGGGACGATGTCCGCAACGGCCGCGACCTCGGCAGGCGCCGCGGCCGCAAAACCGAGGCCTTGCAGGAAACGGACGGCGACGAGCCACTGGATCGAGAGCGGAAGCAGGAACATCAGCGAGGCCGCCGCCGCCACCAGCAGACCAACCACCATCATCTCCCTGCGCCCGATCCGCTCCGCCAGCCAGCCGGCGGGCCATTGGCCGACCGCCTGCGCGGCTAGGGCGGCCCCGACCACGAGCCCGACCAGCGAGTAGGACGCTCCGCGCTCGCGCAGAAACAGCGGCAGGATGGGGAGCAGCGACCCGATGCCCGTACCGGAAACGAACACGGCGGCCACAATGCCGTAAAGCGCGCCCCGCGACCGGTTGGCAGGCATCAGCAAAGGTTAAGCGGCAGGTCGAAGGGCCCGCTTGAGCCTTCGGACGATAATTGCCCGATGGCGAACGGCCGCGCGGACCTGGTCGTGGTCGGGGCTGGGACGGTGGGCGGTTGGGCGTCCTATTTCGCGCGCTCCCTGGGCGCCGAGCGGGTCATCGTCATCGATCGCGGGCGCGCCGGCATGGGTGCGAGCAGCCGCGCCGCGGGCATGGTCCGGGCGCAGGGTGGAACCCCCACCACGGTGGCGCTCGGCCGCTGGAGCATCGACTTCTACCGCGGCCAGCACGCCTGGCTGGGTATCGACTCGGGTTTCCGGGAGCTGGGCTACCTGATCTTCGCCCAGACCGAAGACGAGGTCCGAATCGGGCGCGATCGGGTCGCGATGCAGCGGGCCGCCGGAGTCGACGCCCGCTGGGTGGACCCCGACGAGGCGGTGCGGCTCAGCCCGCCGCTTGCGCCCGACGCCTGCATCGGGGCCAGCTACCTGGCCACGGACGGCTGCATCGACCCGCCCCGCAACGTGCTCGCTTACACGCATGCCATGCGGCATGTCGGGGTCGAGCTCCGCGAGCACACGACCTTCCTGGGACTGCGCACCCAACGCACTGCGAGCGGGATCAGGCTCACAGGAGTCGACACCTCGGCCGGGCAGATCGAAACGCCACGTGCGATCCTCACCGGCGGCCCGACGTTGCACGAGGTCGGGCGCATTGCGGGCGTGGAGATCCCAGCCGGGGCGGTCCGGCACCAGGTCGCGGTCACCGAGCCGGATCCCGCGTTCGAGGTCGACCGCCAGGCGATGGGTTTCGACCTTGCGGCCGGGCTTTACTGGCGGCTCGAGGAGGGAGGGCTGCTGTTCGGCATGAGCAACCCCGACGAACCTCCGGGGCCGGCGCGCGAGATCGACTGGCCCTACATGGAGACGATGCGATCGCGCCTGGCGAAGTACCTGCCGGTGACCTCGAGCCTCGCCCTCCGCAGGGCCTGGGCCGCGACCATCGACTACACCCCCGACCATCAACCGATCCTCGGGCCCGCGCTGGCCGCCGGCGGAGATCAGATCGACGGTGTGACGATCGCCTCAGCGGGCGGCCACGGAATGATGTGGGGCCCCGCGGTGGCGAAGATCGCAGCCGATCTCGCGCTGGCCGGCCGGACCGACGTGGCCGATGTTCGTGACCTCGGGCTGGACCGTTTCGATGAGCACGGGCGCAGCCGGATCCCGACCGACCCGATCGCGCTGCCATTCCCGGTCGTCATGGGGGAGCGAACATGAGCACGACGGCGCAGGCCGTGACCCAGAAAGTCGCCAAACTGATTGCCACAGAGGAGAGAAGATTCCGCGCCGCGCGCCGGCGCTCCGACGAGATGTGGAACGAGGCGAAGGAGTTCATCGCCAAGGGGGTGCCCTCGTCCTTCCAGGATGCGCCGCCGCAGCCGATCTTCATCAAGCGCGGCCAGGGCAGCCGAGTGTGGGATGTCGACGGCAACGAGTACGTGGACTTTCACAACGGGTTTGGCGTCATGGTCGTCGGCCACGCGCACCCGCTGATCGTCGAGGCGATTTCCGAGCGCGCCCGCCTGGGCACCCACTTCGCCCAGCCCGGCGAGGACGTGGTGGTCGTGGCGAGAGAGCTGGCGGCGCGGTTCAAACAGCCACAGTGGCGATTCACCAACAGCGGCACCGAATCGACCCTGGACGCGGTGCGCCTCGCGCGCGGCTTCACGGGCCGCGATCGCATCGTCAAGATGGAGGCGACGTACCACGGCCACCATGACGCGCTGATGGTGTCGGTGGAGCCGAAGCCGGACGTGATGGGCCCGGCCGACAATCCCGCTTCGGTCCCTTACTACGAGGGGATTCCGAAGGCCACGACCGACCTGACATCGGTGGTCTCGTTCAACGATGCGGCCCAGCTCGAGCGCGTCTTCGCCAGGCACCCGGGCGAGATCGCCGCGGTCATTGTCGAGCCGGTGATGATGAACCTCGGCATCGTCATGCCTGACGACGGGTACCTGGCCCAGGTGAAGACGATCGCCCACAGCCATGGCGCCCTGCTCATATTCGACGAGGTCAAGACGGGATGCACGATCGCACGCGGCGGCGCGACTGAGAGGTTCGGCGTGGTTCCGGACCTGGTAGCGCTCGCGAAGGCGATCGGTGGCGGCGTCCCGTGCGGGGCGATCGGGGGACGGGCTGACGTCATGGGCACGATCGACGAGGACCGCGTGGCCCAATTCGGCACGTTCAACGGCAACCCGCTCACGATGGCCGCGTCAAGGACCACGCTGACGCGCATCCTGACGCCGGCCGCGTACGCGCATTTCGACGCGCTCGGCGAGGTGCTCGCGGGCGGCCTCCGGCAGGTGATCGAGGAGCATGAGCTGCCGTTCCACGTCATCGCGATGGGCGCCAGAGGCGGTGTGACCTACCGAAAGGAGCGGGTTCGCAACTACCGCGACTACCTGACCATCGACAAGTCGTGGGCGTACGTGTCCTGGCTCTACCAGTGCAACCGGGGTGTGCTCATGGCTCCGTTTGCGGAGGAGAACTGGACGCTGTCCGTGCAGCATTCGGAAGAGGACGTGCAGCGCTACGTCGACAACTTCGCCGAGCTGGCTCGCGACCTGAGGCGGTAGGGGGCCCTAGGTCACGTAAGGAGCGGCGCCGCGCTTGAGCAGGCCGCGGGCGATGATCAGCCGCTGGATCTCGCTGGTGCCCTCCCAGATCCGATCCACCCGGACCTCCCGGTAGTAGCGGTTGACGACGTTCTCGGTCATGAAGCCCCGACCGCCGAATATCTGCAGCGCCCGGTCGGTGACACGCGCGACCATCTCCGAGGCGAAGAGCTTGGCCATCGCCGCCTTCCCGTGCGCGATCCGTGGATCCCCGCCGCGGTCGAACTCGGCCGCCGCGTAGTACGTCAGAAGACGCGCCGCCGCGAGCTCCGTGAGCGAATCCGCCAGCGGGAACTGAACGCCCTGGTAGTCCGCGATCGGGTGCCCGTATGCGACCCGGTCCAGCGCCCAGGCTCGGGCGAGCTCGATGACACGCTCGGCGGTGCCGCAAGCGCGGGCGGCGATGAACAGGCGCTCCGCGGTGAACCACGCTTTCGCCCCCTCCTGGCCGCTTGACGGCACGCGGTCTTCGTCGCCGACTCGGCAGTCCACGAAGCGCATCTCGGCGTGCCTGGAGATGTACGGGTCATGCATGAAGTGGGGAAACCTGTCGAAGTGCACGCCAGGGTTGTCCCGGCGCACAAGGAACAGCGACTGCTCGTCAGTTGAATTGCGCCCTGCGCTCGCCGGGCCGGTATTCGCCAGCACGATGAAGAACGCGGCCGTGTCGGCGTCGGTGACGAACCACTTCTCGGCGTTGATGACCCACTGATCGCCGTCGCGCACCGCACTCGCGCTGATCGCGCTCACGTCGGACCCGGCTCCGGGCTCGGTCACGGCCCAGGCCTCGCGGGCCTCACCGCGGATCACAGGCATCACGAAGCGCTGGACCTGGTCCTCGGTCGCGATTTCGACGAGCTCGCGAGGTCCGCGGTCCGCGACGGTGAACCCCAGGCCGTTCGTGGCCTTGCCGGATTCCTCCTCGATCGCCACCTGGCCGAGCATCGAGAGGTCCTTGCCCCCGTAGCGCACTGGCATGTTGAGCATGGAGAAGCCGGCCGCGCGTGCCTTCTGTCGCAGCATCGCGATGTCGGCCCTTTCGATCTTCGCCGTCTTCGCGACCTTCTCCTCGATCGGACGGACCTCGTCTTCCACGAATGCGGCCGCCCGCGCTTTCAGCTCGCGCAAGTCGGCGGGGAGCTCGAAGACGGCCGGTTGGGTGCGGTCGGTGACCGGTGTCTTCATGTCGCTTCCCCTCCAAGATCTCCATATCGAGAGTCACGCCACTTGAGGGCCGCCTTCAGCCCATCCTTGGCGACGATCCGATCGAATTCGCGCTGCTCGGGAGTGTCGGCGGCATTCAGGATCGCAGAAAGGTCGAGGTTGCTGGCGACTGCGCTGCGCAGCCCCATTGCTTCGTAAGCCCTGACCAGCGCGAGCTTGGTCAGCCGCAGAATCGGGAGCGGCGTGAGCGCGATCTTGCGCACCAGCTCCTCGACGGCGGAATCCAGGTCCGCGGCTTCCACCACCCGGTTCACCAGGCCGCATCGATGCGCCTCCTCGGCGTCGATCGTGTCGCCGGTGAACAGCAGCTCGTTCGTCTTCTTCTGGCCGAGCACAAACGGCATCAGCAGAGCGACCGGCCCCGATCCGTAGCGAATCTCGGGCTCGCCGAACCGAGCATCCGAGCTCGCGACGATCATGTCGCACGCCATCGCGAGCTCGCAGGCGCCCGCCAGGCACCATCCCCGGACGGCGGCGATGGTGGGCCGCGACAGCGCCCAGAGCTGCATGGCCAGATCGACGTCCTCAGCAAGGACCGACCGCCACTGCTCGGCTCCGACGATCCTGTCGGTCACCTCCTCCGAGATGTCATAGCCGGCCGAGAAGGCGCGGCCGGCGCCCGTGAGCACCACGACCTTCACCGACTCGTCGACTTCCACCTCGCTCAACCGCGCGCGCAGCTCACGGACCACCTCGCCGTTCATCGCATTCAGCTTGTCCGGCCGGTTGAGGGTGATCCACACCGCCGGCCCCCGGCGCTCGTACAGGACGCATGGTTGTGCGCTCAAAGTTCCTCCCCTTTCACCTCCCCTTCCACCACCACGAGCGCGTCTACCGCGATCGCGCCGGCGCCGTCAACGACCAACGGGTTGACGTCGACCGCTCCAACCTCAGGATGGTCGACGGCGAGCCGTCCGAGCGCCACCAGGACGTGGGCGATCACGTCGGCGGCGGCGGGCGAAGCCACGCGCGCAATCACTACCGTGTCCGCGACCAGCCGGCGAGCCTCCTCGATGCCGATCGGCGCGATGCAGGAGCGAGCCCCGGGCAGCCGCTCGACGGCGGCCCCGCCCAGGCCGACCGCCAGCACCGGACCGAAGTCCGGGTCTCGCGTCATCCCGCAGTAGACCTCGAGGGAACCCGGGACCTGGGCGGCGACGAGCACCGGACCGCCGAGGCGCGCCGCCGCGCGGCTGACAGAGGGGCCATCCTCCAGTCCGAGGATCACCCCGCCGGTCCTGCTCTTGTGCGCGGGGCCCTCGCGCTTGACCACGACCGGAAAGCCGAGCTCGGCCGCCGCGCGCGCAGCCTCGTCGGGGGTACCGGCCCGCCGGCGTGCGCCCACCGGGATCCCGTAACGCTCGAGAACAAGTCCCGACTCGTACTCGGTGAGCGGTCCGGGCCTCAGGAGGCCGGCCAGGCCGATGGGCAGGGTGCCGTCGCCCGCGGGCGGATGTGTGGGCGCCCAGCCGGCTACCGCGCCCAGCGCCCGCATCGCGTTTCGCGAGCCGCGAAGAAGCGCGACGTCACGCTCACGCGCAAGGCTTGCGACGGACGGCGTCGGATCGCACGGCTGAACCGAGGCCACCGCCGGGAAGATGCTCGTCCCTTCAACCGCATCCGCGAGCGCATCGAGCGTCAGCAGCGCGTTCGCCACCTCGGGCGCGCCGAGGAACTGCGATTGGTCGATCTGCCCGACCAGTATGTCCAGCTCTCCGGAGGCGGCCAGGATCTGGAACGTGCCCGGGAACACGCGCTCGACCTCGTCGATGGCCCAGGCGTCGACCGGGTTCTGGGGCGCGAGATAGTTCGGAAAGGCTTCGACCAGGCGACCCGTGAGGGCGGGGGACAGCGCGTGGAAAGGGATGCCCGCAGCTTCCGCATGGTCGGCAAGCAGCGCGCCCTCGCCGCCCGAGTTCGTGACTCCGCCTAGCCTCCTGCCGAGCGGCCGCCGGCGCCGCCCCAAGACCTCCATCACCTCCAACAACTCGGGGTAGTCGTCGACCTGGATGACGCCGTACCCGCGGAGGAGCGCGCTGAAGGCCTGGTCGGAGCCAACGACGGCGCCGCTGTGCGCGAGCACCGCGCGCGCCCCGCCCGGCGAGCGTCCCACCTTGAGGCAGACGACCGGCTTGCCGGCCTTCGCCAGCAGCTCCAGCGAGGCGGCGAAGGCGGCCGGCCGCTTGACCGACTCGAGAAACAGGCCTACGGCTCGCGTGCCGTCGTCGCCTGCAAAGAACCGGCAGTAGTCCGCGACGTCGCTGACCAGCTCGCCGCCCGACGACACCACGCACCGAAACCCGATGCGCGGACCCGTCGCCACCAGGGCTTCGCCGATCGACCCGGACTGGACGACGCAAGAGACATGGCCGGGCAGGAAGGTCAGCGGAATGGTCCCGATCCAGAATGACGCCGCCCCAGGCACTGCGACCCCCATGCAGTTGGGGCCGACGACGGCGGCCCCCGCTTCGAGCGCGCGCCTCGCGATGCGCTCGGCGCCCGGCCCGCCTTCGGCGCCCGCCTCATTCCCCAGGCCTGGTATGACGAACGCGCGCACGCCCGCCGCCAGCGCCTCGTCGAACACCGCCTCGATCCGCCGGTGCCCGACGAGCAGGAACGCGAGCTCCGGCGTGGTCGGGACATCGCCGATGGCCGCGTAACGCGGGAGTCCGCCCACCGGGGTGTCGCGCGGGTGGACGGCGAAGACGGGGATGCCCTTTCCGACGACGTTGTCCACCGCCTCCGGCGCCGTTCGCTCCGACGCTCCGATCAGTGCTGCCGACCGGGGAAAGATCAGCGGGCGCACGTCGGGCCTCGGCTCGGCGGTATGAGCTCCCATGGTTGGCCGGCCGCCGGCGGGCCGCACTAGGACCGGAGCACGCGACCGTGCTCCGGCAGCCACCCGACGGTCACCCTGCTGCCCCTGGCGAGGCGATGGTCCTTGGTGGCGGTGTGGACGTTGTTCTCGATGGCGACCAGTCGCAAACCGGGGGCCAGCTCGACCATGTACTGGGTCGCCGTGCCGAGATAGACGGTCTCGACGACGGTGCCTTCGACGCTGACCTGCCCGGCCTCCTTGGGGCCGAGTCGCAGCTTCTCCGGCCTGACGCACACGAAGACGGTCTCGCCCGCGACGACTCGGGACCCCAGGTCGGCCGGGACCAGCTGGCCTGTCTGCAGCCGCACGCCATGGTCCTCGACCTGGCCGGGCAGGAGGTTCGAGATTCCGATGAAACCTGCGACGAAGGCGTTCGCCGGCTCCTCGTAGATCTCCTCGGGCGTTCCGCACTGCTGCAGGACGCCCTCGTTCATGACGGCGATGCGGTCCGACATCGTGAGCGCTTCCTCCTGGTCGTGCGTGACGTAGACGAACGTGATGCCCACCGTGCGCTGGATCTCCTTCAATTCGATCTGCATCTGCTTTCGAAGCTGAAGGTCGAGCGCGCCCAGGGGCTCATCCAGGAGGAGCACCGCGGGCAGGTTGACCAGCGCCCGCCCGAGTGCGACCCGCTGCTGCTGGCCGCCCGAAAGCTGCCGTGGCATGGCCGTCGCCTTCGGCTTGAGACGGACCAGCTCCAGCATGTCTCCGACACGCTTGCGGATCTCCGCCTCCGGCACCTTCCGCCGTTTCAGGCCGAACGCGACGTTCTCCCACACGCTCAGGTGTTCAAACAGGGCATAGCTCTGGAACACGGTGTTCACGTTCCGGTGGTAGGGCGGCGTCTTCTCCACCGAGCGTCCCTCCAGGAAGACCGAGCCCTCGTCCGGCTGCTCGAAGCCGGCGATGATGCGCAGGGTGGTGGTCTTGCCGCACCCCGACGGACCGAGCATCGAGAAGAACTCGCCATGAGCAACCTGCATGTCGAGGTTGTCGACGGCCGTCAGCGCGCCGAAGCGCTTGACGACGCCCTCCAGGCGGACGGTCGGGGACCCGATCGTCGAGGTCATTCGGCCAGGAACGCCAGCTCCCGGCGGGCGTCTCGTTGGCGAGTGAAAAGTGCGAGCGCTGCCAGCACGATGAGGATGGTCATCGCCATCATCAAGGTGCCGACGGCATTGATCTCCGGCGTGACGTTGAAGTGGATCATCGCGTAGATGCGCAGGGGCAGCGGCTCAACGCCGACGCCGGTCGTGAAGAAGCTGGTGACGAAGTCGTCGAACGACATCACGAATACGAGCATCCCGGAGGCGACGATAGCCGGCCAGAGGAGGGGTAGCGTGACCAGACGCATCGCCTCCACGTAGTTCGCCCCGAGGTCCAGGGCGGCCTCCTCGACCTCGCGGTTAAGGGCGGCCAGGCGCCCCCGGACGATGATCGTCACGTATGCGATCGAAAACGTGATGTGACCAAGCACCACGGTGACGAGCGAGAGACCGAACTGGATTCCGAACTGGGACAGGAAAGCTCCGCCCTGGCTGAACACGAGAAGAAGGGCGATCGCTGTCACGATCTCGGGGCTCACCAGGTTCAGCAGCATCAGGACATCGGTCGGGCGGTTCGCGCGTGAGCGGGCGCGCACCAGCCCGAAGGCAAGCAGCGTGCCGAGAACAGTCGCCACGATCATGGTCACGAAAGCGATCTCGATACTCGCACCCAACGAACCGAGGACTCCCTCGTCCTGGAACAGTTGCGCATACCAGGTCAGGCTGAACGATTTGAAGACCTGCAACGAACGACCCGAGTTGAAGGAGAACCAGACGACGACGAGG
>JBGPOC010000017.1:0-14565 GCA_041487825.1 Candidatus Dormibacteraceae bacterium
ACAGATCCTCGTTCTCCTTCTCGCTGGCGATGAGGAAGCGGCCGTCGGCGGTCACGACATCCGCCGAGACCAGGTTGTCGCACGAGAGTCCGAAACCGCGTGCCAGGTAGCCGATGCCTCCGCCGAGGGTGAGGCCGGCGACGCCGGTTGTAGAGATGATGCCGCCAGTCGTGGCCAGGCCGAAGGCGTGCGTGGCTGCATTGAAGTCACCCCAGGTGGCTCCGCCTTCCGCGCGCGCGGTCTGCTTGACTGGGTCGACGCGGACGCTCCGCATGCGAGACAGGTCGATGACCACGCCGCCGTCGCAAGTGCCGAACCCGGGCACGCTGTGACTGCCGCCCCGAATTGCTAGGTCTAGACGGCTCTCTCGCGCGAAGTTCACGGCGGCCATGACGTCGCCAACATTCACGGGCCGAATCACGACCGAAGGGCGTCGATCGATCATCGCGTTGTAGACCCTGCGGGCCTGGTCGTACCCCTCGTTCTCGGGTACGATCACCTCCCCGCGCACCTGCTCCCGTAACTTGTCGAGCGTCAGCGTGACCATCCTGCTGCCCCCCTTTCACAGTGCGACCGGCTACCGACAACGCGTTGGACAATGCTTCGATCTGCCCCAGCGTGAGACCAGATTCTATGCGCGAACGGGGCTATTGGCTACAGCAACGTCGGCGACACCGGGTGGCAAATAGCGGCACTCAGCGGCACGCGGCGAATTCGGAGCTCTATTTCTGAACGGGCCACAGCGATCTGTTAACCGCAAGGTTCAGGGTTCGAATCCCTGCTCCGGAGCCAAATCTGAACTCGAATCGGGCTTCGACTGCGACGTTGGCCAGGTCAACTACATCAGTTTTACCTCAGTCCTACACCAGTTGGGCGAGGCCTTCGGCGCCCGCCTTAGTCGCAGGCACCGATTCCAAGCTATCACCGTTCTTTGCGCTGAAGGATGCCGCGGACATAAGCAGCCTGCCCGACCTGCTCGAAGCTGTGGCCGACCACGCTTACGAGTCGTACGCCCAGAGTTACGGGGGGGTCCCAACGCTCATCCACAATGCGATCGAGGTCGGAATCGGTCACTGAACGAGCGAACTGAAGCGTCATCGCATGCACGGCGTCGAAGTAGCCGCGCAGCATCTCGGCGTCGCCGGTGACCGCGGCAACCTGTTGGGTGGTATGTCCGTAGCCGGTGTCGGCGACGTCAAGTGGCAGGCCCCAGCGGTGCGCCCAGTCAGCTGTCCAGACCTGGTGACTGCCTGCGACGTCGGCGACGTGATCATCAGCGATCCGGCTCAGATGCCATACCAACCAGGCGATCGAGTTCGCCTCACCATCGAGGCGTGCCATCAGCTGATCCGGAGTTAGGCCATCTATGACGCCGTGCACGAGATCGGGAATTCGACCGAACGCTTCAACCAACAGGTCGCTGCTTGTCACTGGGACCTCCATTTGCATCGTTTGGCACCGCGCCGCCACTGCCCCCAGGCTCATCCTAGTGCCGATTCTCAGCGCGACAGCCGGAAGCCGGCGGCAGGGGAAGAGGCAGGGGACAGGCTCATAACGATCACTGAGTGACCGGCCCTAAAGGGGTGAGCAATGCCCGGCCAGGTTGCGCCTGAGCCAAAGTTGCGCTGCGTTGCTGGCGATAATCCAACCCCTATCGCGAGCCTGATGTGAAAGTAGCCTCGCCTCGCTTTTGGACCTACATCCAGATCAGCTGGATCTGATGTATGTGTCGGTGATTGAGCCTGGGTACCGGATTACGAGTTGAGTTGCCGCACACGAATAGGGCAAGCCACGGGTACCAACAAGTCTCACAGACCCAGAACTCTCCGGAATACCGCCCCAATTGAATGCCGCAGTTAGTGAGCCAGTGATGTTGCTCACTGTGTATAAACCGCCTGCGCCATGAACGGAAGCCGCGGCGTGACCACGTAACAAGATCGTCAGCCTTCTACCTTGAAAAGTGCCGACCAGCGGCTTGCTATTTGTCCAACTGACGGCGTCGGTGCCGCCAGGCCTGATAATCAGTACCTCTCCGGCAAGGCCTCTCATATGCACCGGTTGGCCATTGAACGACCAACCGCTCGGATTGTCCTCTGAAGACATGGTCCACGTTCCGGGAAGGCATGCATCACCGACGGGAGGGGTTGTGCCCGGGACGACCGTGGGAGTAGTCGAGGTGGGCGAACCTTGAGACGTCGGCGAGCCTTGGGAGGAAGTGGATGAAGCCTGTGGATTGCCGGCCGCGCAGCCAGAAACGGTAACTACGGTCAAGGCGGCGAGTATGACGTCCCATGGGCTCCGAGGCTGACGCGGCCTCGGGTAGGCGTCAACTCGTGTCGCCGGTTGCGGCCTAAGTAAGGTCCACATGACCACGCCCCTCCCTTGCGCCCAACACGGTCGTCACGCGCTCAAACGCGCCGCCATTCTGCTCTCGTGGGAATCGGCAGTCAACTGGATCGCGATGGAGGCGCTTCCACCCGGAGGTGGCAGCGACCTCCGTGTAGCAACGCCGACGGCAAACGGTGGTTCTAACCGGCACTCAGCGGCAGTCAACGAATTCGGACCGCCATTTCTGAACGGGCTTCGTCGATCTGTTAACCGCAAGGTTCAGGGTTCGAATCCCTGCTCCGGAGCCATTTTGCCATCTTGAATCGGAGGCCAAACTCCTCAGCGGTCCGGCTCGATGTTGGCATTCTGTGACCTGCCTGTAGCCCACAACTAACTGCCGGTCGCAACGCACCGGGAGTGCTGGCCGATTCCGACGGCGAAGGGCAAGACTTGTTCTGGCCAAGCGTTGAGCAACTAGCGCGAGTCCTCAGTCGTCGTGATTCCGTGCCTATTTCCGCAAGCGCAGCAGCGCTAATCGGAGGTTAACTTGAGTCGATTCAGCGGCATGCGATTCCGCTTGCTCTGGACAGCCGCGATTGTCCTCGGGCTGGTCGCCCTGACCGCAATCGCCGCCCAGGCGGGCGGTGATGAGGCGCCCTCCTACCAGGTCGACCAGGCCCATACCGGCGGCCAGCCGACCGACGGGGTGCGGGCCCCGCTAGGCATCGTCTGGAGCCGTGATCTCGGCGGAGCCGTTTCGTATCCGCTGATCGAGGGCGGCCGGGCTTATGTCACGGTCGCGGACACAGGCACGAACGGCAGCAGGCTCTTTGCGCTCGACCTGGCCACCGGCGCAGTCGTATGGGGCCCGATCGAGCTCGGCGGCTTCACCAATTTCTCGGGCGCTGCCTATGACGGTGGCAGGATCTTCACGGTCAACTACCAGGGCCTGCTCACGGCGTTCGACGCAAATACGGGTGCCCAGGCCTGGTCCGTGCAGCTCACCGGCCAGTCGAGCTTCACGACGCAACCGACCGCCTATCAGGGCACCGTCTACCTGTCTGGAGCCGGGTCAGGTGGGACCCTCTATGCGGTCAGCGAGGCGAGCGGTACTGTGATCTGGACGGCGCCGGTCCTCAACGGCGACCACAGCTCCCCGGCCGTCTCCGCGAGCGGCGTCTACGTCTCCTACGCGTGCGACCAGGCATACGACTTCAACCCGGCCACCGGCGCGTTGAACTGGCACCACACCAGCAACTGCGAAGGCGGCGGCGGCAGGACGGTGGCGCTCTACGGCGGCCGCGTCTACACGAGGGACTTCAACAGCGGCAACCTGATTCTCGACGCGCAGACGGGCGCCCAGGTCGGCACTTTCCCGATCACAGTGCCGTACGGCTACACCATTCCCACTCCGGCGTTCGCGGGTTCGATGGGCTACTTCTTCGACAGCGCTTTGCTGCACGGAGTCAATCTCAGCACCGGCAATACGGTCTGGACCTTCGGCGGCGACGGGCACCTCAGCTCCGCACCGATTGTGGCCGGAGCGTACGTGTACATCGGGTCGACTGGCGGAAACCTGTACGCCCTCGATCCCGCCACCGGCGCCCTGGTGGGCACCATCAATGTGGGTTCAGGGATCGCGTTCCCGGATGAGCAGGACGCGATGCAGCTGGCCGGCCTCAGCGCGGGCGAGGGCTACCTCGTCGTTCCGGCGGGCAATCGCCTGGTCACCCTGACCGACGCCGTCAAGCTCACGCCCTCCAGCCTTACGTTCCCGAGCCAGCTCGTCGGCACGACCAGCCCCAGCGAGCAGGTCACGGTCACGAACTACAGCGCGGCCACCGTCACCCTCTCGCCGATCACAGCGACCGGAGACTTCTCGGAGAGCAGCAGCTGCCCGGCTTCGCTCGCCGCATCGGCGTCGTGCGCGGTCCAGGTGGCATTCACGCCCAGCGCGGCCGGCCCCCGAAGCGGAGTCCTTTCAGTGCCGGAAACCGGCTACGCGACTCCGCAGACTGTCGCGCTCTCCGGCACGGGCGTCAGTGCCACGCTCGACCACATCGTCGTGACCCCGGCCCAGGCAACCATCACTGCGGGCGGGAGCCAGGCATTCAAGGTCGAGGGCTACAACAGCGCGGGCTACGACCTTGGTGACCTGACGGCGAGCGCCGGCTTCTCGATCCAGGACTCGACCGGAAGCTGCACGGGGGCGACATGCTCCGACACCGTTGCCGGCGCGCATACCGTCGTGGCCGTCGTCGGCGGAAAGTCCGCGACCGCCTTGGTCACGGTGGTGCCAGGACCCGCGGACTACATCACCATCAGCCCGTCCCCGGCGACGATCACCGCCGGCGGCAGCCAGACCTACACCGACCGCGCCTTCGACGCGTACGGCAACGACCTCGGCGACGTGACGCAGCAGTCAGTCTTCACTCTGATCACCCCGAGCTATGCCAGCCCGTTGGCGTGCCCGCAGGCTACCTGCTCGACGATCTACGCGACGTCGTCCGGATACGGGGACTCGGTCCAGGCGTCGTACACGCCTTCTGGCGGGACCGCGCTCACCGCGCTCAGCCCGCTGACGGTTGTGCCGGCGGCGCTCGATCACCTGGTCATACAGCCGACCAACGACATCGTCACGGCCGGCGCGCCGGTCGGGTACTACGTCTTCTCTGCGGACCGGTACGGCAACAAGATCGCGGACGTCAGCGGCTCGGCGCAGTTCACCATCACCTCGCCCGGCGCGTGCCGCGGCTCCAGCTGCTCGTCGACCGTGAGCGGCAACTATGTGGTGACCGTCACCTACTCGGGCCTGTCGATCACGTCGAGCCTGACCGTGGTGCCGGACGTCCCGACCACCCTCGTCGTCACGCCCGCCGTCGCCACCACCGCAGCCGGGACTGGGCAGGCATACACGGACCAGGCCTTTGACGAGTACGGGAACAGCTTCGGCGATGAGACCTCGGCGAGCACGTTCACGCTACAGAACGGCAGCTGCACCGCCAACAAATGCACGTCGACGACACCAACCGCCGCGGGTACGTACGACACGGTCACGGCCACGTGGAAGCCCCCCGTCTTCTTCGCCGCGATCAGCGGTACGGCTCAACTCGCGATCGTCCCTGGTCCTGCGCACAGCCTGTCGCTGACCGGGCCGTCGACCACGGCCGCTGGCATCGCGGTCACGATCTCCGCCCGCGCCGCCGACGCTTACGGAAACGACATCGGTGACGTCAGCGGGCAGGCCTCGTTCTCGATCGCACCTGACGGGAGCTGCCAGGCCAACTCGTGCGTGGCGATCAAGGCCGGGGCCCACACCGTGACCGCTTCGTACCTGGGCCTTTCGGCCACTCTTGCGCTGACGGTGACCCCGCAGCCGGCCGCTTCACTGCAGCTTGCGCCGGCGAGCGCGACCATCACCGTCGGGGGAAGCCAGGCCTACACCGCGGAGGCGTTCGACCAATACGCAAACGACCTTGGCACCGTCACGGCGGGGACCAGCTTCACGGTGGCGGGCAGCGCGTGCAGCGGCAACATCTGCACGCCGGCCAACGCCTCGCCCAACGGGCTCGAGGTCGACGGCACCTACCAGGGCGCCACCGGCAAGGCCGTGCTGGTGGTGCGTCCGGTCGCGGTTACCGTGGATCAGGTCACGGCCGCGGCCAAGAGCCCGAACACCTCGATTCAGCTCAGCGACACAGTCCGCGTGTCGGCGAGGGTCACGCTCGCTTCGGCCTGCTGTGGCGCCCCCGATGGAACCGTCACCTTCTCGATCGGCAAGGTCGCGGTCGTCGCACCGGTCAGCTTCGCGTCCGGCGCGACGTCGGCAGTCGCCAGCGCCGACTACGCGTTGACAGCGGGGGCTGTTCCGGGAGGAGCCGGGAGCTACACGCTCACGGCCGCCTACCACAGCTCGAACGCCAACTACGCCGACGCCACCGGCACGAGCACATTGGCGGTCTTGCGCGAGCCGGGCTCGATCACCTTTGGAGCCCCGTACTACGTCTCTAACGGAACCAGTCCTGCGTTGACTGTCACGATCGACCAGCGCGACCAGGCGGGTGAGACGCAATTCATCGACTACGCCGTCACCCCGGTCTGGGTCCGATTCGACGTCTTCACGCCGGGTGCGGCCTCCCCAACCCAGACCTTGTACGCGCAGGCGCGCGACGCGTCTACGTGGAGCACGACCGGCCTCGGGACCGCAGGGGTCGTGCTGTCCGCGTCCCTTCCCACCGGCGCATACGAGGTGGTCGCCGGGCTCGTGGCCGGGACCACGTCCCCGCTCGGCAACTCATCGAACTACCTCGCCGCAGACCTTCTGCGCGTGTACATCGTCTCGGCTCCGAGCACGGGGTCATTTGCGGCGGGCGCGGGTTACATCAATCCCGACTCGACGTCCAACACCGGCACCCGAAACGGGTATTTCGGCTTCTTCGTGAAGCCCAACAAGCTGGGCGTGGTCGCCTACACGTACCGGGTGTCGATGGACGTGGGTGGTGGGACGATTCGCGACATCGACGTGGAGGTGACCGGCACTTCGATCACCGACGTCAACATCCACGCGGGAGGGACCGGCGGCACGGTGATGGCCAAGGGAGCGTTCTCGGTCCGGTACCTGGACGCAATTACCGGCGCCGACTACACGAGTTTCGATTTCACGGGCGGCTCATATCAGTTGAACGCGACCGACGCCGGCACCACCGGTGACACATACCAGCTCGTGCTTAAGCGACCGAACGGAACCGCGTTCCATTCCAGCTCGAGTAGCCAGGCTTTGATCGCGGGCGGAGCGATCACCGTGAAAATGGACTGATCGTTCGACCGGTTCCAACTCCGGGCCCTCCCCATGCACGCCTGGCTGGCGCGCTATGAGGCTGCGGGATTAGAGGGTCTGGGTAACCGGTCGCATCGGCCAGCAAGCCAGGCCGAACTTAAGGGTACAGGCCGCAAGCGGGCCAAGGTGGAGGGCGACCAACTGTAGCCGCCCTCTCCTCTCTGCGGTCGCCCTTAGCGCGTGGCCACCGGCCGGGCCGCGGGCGGTACGTAAGCCGCCACCGCCGTCTTCGCCTTTTCCAGTAGCTTGCGGCTCTCGTCGGCGGTGATCAACTTGATCGTCCGGACATTGCGCAGCGCCCCGGAGGATCCGACTACGATCGCCCCGGCCCCGGCGCTCAGGTCATCAGGTGCATCAAAGATCGCCACGAAATCGTCGTCGCCGAAGCTCCAGTAGAAGCTCTCCAGCGTGCCGCCGACCGCCTCAATTATCTTTCGAGCCACCGTCGTCCGGTCAGTCGGGTTTTCGATCATCGCCTTCCAGGACTCGGTCGTGTAGCCGCCGAGGAGCATGTACTTGGCCATAGCGGTTTCCTTTGCTCAAGAGCGCACCAGTCGACCCGACCCCGAAAAGGGTGAGAGGGAGCCACTAGTGGGCTAGGGAGTCGACCTGTGTATACCCACATTCGGGCTTCATAAATCGACCTCATTGCCGGCGACACGGCGACCTTCACAGACACCGGGTGGAGCGACCCCGACAATACCGATCTGTTCATAACCAGATTCACCCCTACGACCTCTGCGGTCGGTTCCTGCGCTGGCCACTCGTAGATGAGACGTCGGGGCGGTCGAGGCACAATAACGCTGGCTCCAGCCAGGGTCAGGTGAGCGAGGAAGATAACGACCCCAGACAAGGCGCTATTTGCAGAGGATCCCGATTTCGTCGACGTGCTTGGCGATGGGTTCAAGTAAGAGCGGAGATCAAGGAGGCGTTGACCAAGCGATGACTGTCTTTCTTTCCACCCTCGTGCCCGGGGTCGCCCGTGCGGAATCCGGTGGCGGCGGTCGCTGGTCGGTCGACACGGTAGTCTCGGCCACCGACGTCCGGTGCCTCGCCGCCGACCCCGGCCGTCCTACGATCGTTTGGGCGGGAACTCAGGGTGCCGGGGTGATGAGATCCGACGACGCTGGCCGCACATTTCAGCAGGCCGGGCTGGATGGACGCATCGTGAAGTCGATGGCGGTTTCGCCGGGCGGCCGAGTGTACGCCGGCACTAAGCCGCCGCTTTTGTTCACGTCCGATGATGACGGACGCACTTGGACCGAGCTCGTGGGTTTCCGGCGTGTGCGCCGCTTCTTCTGGCTGTCGCCGGCGGAGTCCCCGTTCACCGCCTACGTGCAAGCGATCGCACTGGACGGAGAAGTCGTCGTCGCAGGCATCGAAGCCGGCGCTGTGGTGCGAAGCGCCGATGGCGGCCGCACCTGGCAGGGTCACCGCCGCGGCGCCCTAAGGGATTGCCACTCGCTGGCGTCGCTCCCAGGGAGGTTCTTCGAGGGCGGTGGCACGGGGGGTGGCGCCGCGTTCAGCGTCGACGGTGGCGTCACCTGGCGCCGGCCCCCGGAGATGGACCGCACGTACGGATGGTCGGTCGCGGCCGACCCCGGGGATCCGAACCTCTGGTACGTTTCGATCGCGCCCGGGATTCGCGCTCATTCGAATGATGCCGACGCGGCGATCTACAGGTTTCGCGACAGCCTGTCTTCGGAACGCCTGTCCGGCGGACTCCCGCAACCAATGAACTTCATGCCGTATGCCCTACTTCCAGGTCCCGAGCCGAACCGGCTTACGGCCGGACTGTCGTCGGGCGAGCTCTGGGAATCACACGACCGGGGCGACAGTTGGAGGCCGCTGCCAGTCCGATTGCCGAAGGTGGAGCGGGCGATGATCAGGCTCGACGTCTAGCAGTATCACTGCGCTTCGATCGCCCCGGCAACCTAGGAATGTCAAAGGCTTCCTCGCTGTGCAGGTCCACGCATCCCTCTGAGCACCGCCGGCCGGGCACGTGGAGGGTCGTCGGGCTGGCTCGATAGTGCCAGTGTCGAGTTCGAGTTGATGCACTTCTTAGCAAATATGGAGCCCCACCAACCGCGGCAGGAGCCGTGCAGAACGAGTCATCGCCCCGCGATGGTACCTCTGGCCCTCCGTTTATTCTGTTCGATGACAGCCAAGAAGACAGCCAAGCCAGCGGATGACTGCGGACGATCACGGATTGTCGCCTCACCCCTACGAACCTAGGCGTTCCTCAATGGACACCCAAGGACGTTAGCTCCGCGGTCTTCAAAGCCGTTTGCGGGTCGAAGTTGCCCGGGCCGTTTCGCACAGCAACGCCGGTGGCAAACCGTGCTAATTGGCGACATTCAGCGGCACTCAGCGAACTAAGAGCGCTATTTCCGAACGAGGCACAGCGATCTGCTAACCGCAAGGTTCAGGGTTCGAATCCCTGCTCCGGAGCCATGAACTGGGATCGCGCTCGGCACGCTGACCCTCGAGCTCCTGTGCCGCCGAACCCGGGGCCAATAGCATCAATCCAACCACGAACGGGGCGGCAGTCACGTGTCCGAACTCTGCGCGCCGACCTTCATCCCGTGGCTGTCCCAGTTAGTCGGCGATGATGTACTCGGTCGTGTGGAGGTGATGGGCAAGCGCCGTCAGAGCTCCCTCCACATCCCGCTGCTCGATTGCGTCGACGAGCCTCTCATGCTCCGCGAGGACCCGGAACAGGTGACCTGGATCGCGCCGCGCCCTCATCTGCATCAAGCGGACGAACCCGCGCAGCTGGTTCAGGAACTGGGGCACGAGTTGGAGGCCTGATCGCGCCGAGATCGCGATGTGCATTTCCTCGTCGCAGTCTACGAAGTCGTCATCTTCGCCAGCCTCGGCAAACCGGCGCTGGCGTCGGAGGAGCGTTCGCAGGTGGTCGAAATCGTCATCGTCCATATGCTGGCAGGCATGGCTCACCGCGACCCGCTCGAGGGCCTCGCGAACGGCGACCAGCTCAGCCCGCTGCACCGGCGACAGGTTGCGCACGACCAACTGGCGGCGAGGTCCGGCCTCCAGCAGCCCCTCCTGACGGAGGGCGTAGAGCGCGTGCCGGACTGGAGTCTTCGACATCCCCAGCGATTCGGCGATCGACCCTTCGCTGAGAACAGTGCCGGCCTCCAGCCGTTGCCGGAGTATCTCCCTGCGCACCTGCTGGTACGCGTGTTTCGCAAGCCGACCGGATCCCGCGGGCTCGAAGCGAGGATTCACGGCGCCACCCTCGGGAGGTCGGCTGCTCGGCGCTCGACGACCTGGTTCTCGTGGAGCCAGCAGGCGACACGGCGGTCGCCGACTTTCGCCACCAGCTGAGGGACATCCGTGAGGCAGCGGTCCATCACGTGCGGGCATCGAGGGTGAAACCGACAACCCGACGGCGGCCGGGCTGGGTCGGGAATCTCACCGGTCAGCGCCACCGGCAGATGGCCGGCGCCGTCGGCGTGTGGGATGGCATCGATCAGCGCCTGCGTATAGGGGTGCATCGGCGCCGTCCAGAGCTGTGCGGTGGGCGCTGTCTCGACCACGACGCCCAGGTACATCACCGCCGTCCGGTGAGCGACGTGGCGGATGATGGCGAGGTCGTGTGAGATCAGCAGCATCCCGACATGAAGGTCACGTGCGAGGTCGACGAGAAGGTTTGCGACTTGAGCCTGCACCGACGAGTCCAGTGCGGACAGCGGTTCATCGAGAACGATCATGGCCGGATCCGCCGCAAGCGCGCGGGCGATGGCGATTCTCTGTCGCTGCCCACCGCTCAGCTGGTGGGGAAATCGGCGGGCCAGATCGAGTGGGAGCCCCACGCGGCGAAACAGCTCCTCCACGCGAGGCCGCCAGCTCGACCTCGGTAGCGTGCGGCCGATGGCGAAAGCGTCCGCGACCTGGGCGCCGACGGTCCGGCGCGGATTGATCGACTCGTATGGATTCTGAAAGACGAGTTGTAGGCGGCGCTCGCTAGTCCGGCGGGCGCGGCGGCCGAGGAGGTGGACCGGACGGCCCTCGAACGTCACAGTTCCGGCAGCTACCGGTACCAGGCCGACGGCCGCCTTGGCGAGCGAGGATTTGCCGCAACCGGTTTCGCCGACCAGGCCGACGATCTCGCCGGAGTTCACGTCGAGGCTGGCGCCTGCCACCGCGGGAACGGCCGTGCCGTCACGGCGCTGGTACACCACCTCCACGTCGCGCATCTCCAGAAGGCTCAACGGGCTATGCTCGCGACGAGTGGATCGACCGGGCACGCCATCTCGCGCCCGTCATCGATCCGGATCAGCGGTGGGATCGCGATCCGACAGGATGGCTTCGAGTACCGACAGCGAGGGTGGAAGGCGCAACCGGAGGGACGCGACTCCGGCCCGGCTGGATCGCCTGCGATCGGCACCAGCGCTCGGTCCCCCGCCTCGGGATGAGGCAGCGCATCGACGAGCCCTCGGGTGTAGGGGTGACGCGCATGTCCCATCACTTGCGCGGTCGGGCCTGATTCGGCCACTCGACCCGCATACATGACGGTCACCGTGTCGGCCAGCGAGGAAAGGACGCCCAGGTCGTGGGTGATTAGGATCACGGACAGATTCTTCTCCTGGCAGAGTCGGTGCAGGAGGCGCAGGATGCCGGCTTGCACGGTCACGTCGAGAGCGGTCGTCGGCTCGTCTGCCACCAACAGGCGCGGTTCGCAGGCCAGGCCGATCGCGATCTGGATTCGCTGCCGCATGCCGCCGCTGAACTGGTGCGGGTAACCGCGCATGGCCGCTTCCGGATCGGGAATCCGCACATCGGTGAGCAGAGCGACCGCGCGCCGATGCGCTTCCTTCCCGCTCAAGCCGAGCTGGTAGCGCAGGTGCTCGGTCAGTTGGCGCTCGATGGTGAGCATCGGGTGCAGCGAGGAAGTCGGATCCTGGAACACCATCGCGATCTCACGGCCGCGGGTCCGGCGCCTGGCGGACGATCGCATCGCCAGGATGTCCCGGCCGGCCATGATGGCCGACCCGCCTGTCCGCGCGCCTGCGGGCAACAGTCCGAGCAATGCCAGCGCCGTGATCGTCTTGCCGCTGCCGCTCTCGCCCGCCAGCCCGAACACCTGGCCGGCGGCGACGTCGAAGCTGACTCCGTCGACGATCGAGAGTGGGCCGCGCGCGGTATCCAGCCATACATGCAGGTCACGGACGCTGAGGAGAGCTGTCACGCTCCGCGGGCCTTGATGATCGTCTTCGGATCGAATGCGTCACGAAGGCTGTCGCCGAGGAAATTGAAGGCAAGGACGATGCTCACGATCGCGATTCCCGGGAAGACCCCGATCCACCACGCCTCGAAATGCTGAGCGCCCGTGGAGACCATCGAACCCCATTCGGGGTCTGGCGGCCGCGCTCCCAAGCCCAGGAAGGACAAGGCGCTCAGCAGCAGAATCGCGTTTCCGGTCTCGAGCGCGGCCAGGACGCTGACGGGACCGGCGATGTTTGGCAGCACATCGACCGCGAGAGCGCGGTGGATGGGCGACCCGAGCAGCCGGCCGACCGCGACATACTCCGACTGCATGATCGTCCGCACCAGTCCCCTGACCACCCGGGCATGTCCTGGCCACGACACGAGCACCACCGCCAGGACGGCGTGGAACAGGCCCGGCCCCAGCGCTGCCACCACGGCCATCGCCAGCAAGATCGTCGGCACAGCAAACACGAAGTCCGCTCCTCTCATCACCAGCTCGTCCACCCAACCGCCGAGGTAGCCGGCGAGGCCTCCGAGCGTGCCCCCGATCATGAATGCCAGCACCACCAGCAGCATGGCCAGCGGGATCGAGATCCTTGCGCCCCAGAGCACGCGAGAGAAGACGTCGCGACCGAGCTCATCGGTGCCGAGGAGGTGCGTAGCGGAGGGCGCCTGATACAGATTCGGTCCCTGCGCGAGGGGATCATGCGGAGCAATCCAGGGCGCTAGCACGGCGACTGCTAGCCAGGCAGCGACGACCACCAAGCCCACCATGGTCAGCGGCTGCCTCCAGGCGCCAGGAATTCGGCGCCAGGCTGATGACATCGGACGGCTGAGGAAGGCGGCCGTGCTCATGCCAGCCCTACCCGCGGATCGATGACGGCGTAGAGGATGTCGACGACCATGTTGACCAGGATGTAGACGATCGCGACGAAGAGCATCACGCCCACGATCGCGGTCAAGTCGAGTCCGGTCGCGCTCCGATACGAGTACTGGCCGATCCCCGGCCAGGAGAAGATGTTCTCGACCAGGACGGTGCCGGTCATGACGTTGCCGAACGCCAGCCCGACGACGGTGACAATCGGGGGCGACGCGGCCCGCAGCACGTGTCGGAACACGACCGTCAGCTCCGGCAGGCCTTTGGCGCGGGCGGTTCGCACGTAGTCGTTCTCGAGGACCTCCAGCACGGCCGAGCGGGTGAAGCGTGTGAAGAGTCCCATGTTGAAAGCGGCGAGCACGCAGGCGGGCAGGATCAGGTGTTGAAGGCTGTTGGCGAAGACCTCGAACTGGCCTGCCGCCAGCGCGTCGATCGTGAACAGTCCGGTCAGGTGGGGCGGAGGCAGCACGATCGCATCGAGCCGGCCGCTGCCCGGCACCCAGTTCAACTTGTAAAAGAAGACGTACAGCGCCACCAGGGCAAGCCAGAACTGGGGCGTGGACATCCCACCGAGCGACACGACTCGGATGATCTGGTCGGTGAGCCTGTTGCGACGCAGCGCGGCGATCACTCCAAGCGATACGCCGAGCAGGATGGCCAGCACCATCGATGAGATGGCGAGCTCGGCCGTGGCCGGGATGTACTCGGCGAGGTCGATGCGGACGGCACGCCGGCTTTGCTCAGACTCACCGAGGTCGCCGTGGAGAAGGTTGCCCAGGTACACCACGTACTGAACCGGCAGGGGTTTGTCGAGGCCGAAATGCTCCCGGTAGAGGCGCACCGCCTCAGGGTCGGAGGAGGCCCGATCGCCGAGGTTCGCGAGCGCAGGATCGCCCGGCACCACCGTGGTCAGGACGAACGCCATCACGCTCACGCCAAGGCAGAGGAACACCAGTGCGACGAGCCGTCGCCCGATGAAAAAGAGGAGGGGATGTTGGGAGCGGCGCCTTGCGAGCGCCGCTCCTAGTGTGTCAGTGGGTGCCGATCGAGGCGAGGTCGAGGTACCAGACCGGGCTGTAGATGACATTGGTGAGATTGTTCGTAGCTACCACGGACTGGCCGGGCTGGATGAGCGGCAGCATCGGGCTCTCCTGGTTGAGCAGGGTCTGCAGCTGCTGGTAGAGCTGGCCACGTGTGGCATTGTCCGGTGTCGAGCCCGCCTTGGCGCCGAGACTCTCGATATCCGGGGCGGCTCCGGTGAGCCAGCCGGCGCGCTTGCCGACCAGCTGGC
>JBGPOC010000018.1:0-13997 GCA_041487825.1 Candidatus Dormibacteraceae bacterium
ACCTACATCATCGAAGACAACGGAACCTACGGGCTGACCAAGGGCCAGTTCTCCGCCACCGCCGACCTCGGCTCGGTCCAGAAGAAGGGGGCGGTGAACACCTTCCAGCCCATCGACCCGTGTGCAGTCGCGTTGACGCTCGGCTGCTCATTCGTAGCGCGTTCGTTCAGCGGCGATGGCAAGCAGGTGGTGCCTTTGATCAAAGCGGCGCTCGCCCACCGGGGCACGGCCATCCTGGACATCGTCTCCCCCTGCGTGACGTTCAACGACCACGACGGCTCGACGAAGAGCTACAGCTGGGTCAAGGACCACGAGGAGTCGATCGCCGACGTCTCGTTCGTGCCGTTCTTCGAGGAGGTCCACGTCGATTACGAACCGGGAACCGTCCGGGATGTCCAGCTCCACGACGGATCGCACATCGTGCTCAAGAAGCTGGGCGAGGACCACGACCCGTCCGACCGCCGCGCGGCGATGAAGGTGATCGAGGACGGACGCGCCGCCGGCCACCTCGTGACCGGCCTCCTGTACGTGGACACGACCATGGAGGACTTCGCGACCACCGAGCGGATCCCCGAGCGTCCGTTGAAGGACCTGGGCGAGGGCGAGCTGCGGCTGAGCCGCAAAGACTTCGACCAGTTCATCTCCGAATTCGCCTGAGCCCGCGTAAGACCGGCCCGCCGAAGCCCTCGCGCGCTCCGCGCCGCATCCCCGTCACGCGGAGAGCAGAACGGCCGAGCTCCTCGCCAGAGCTTGTTCGTGGCGCGCGGCTGGTTGCTCGCCGAGATCCGGCGATGGCGCGGCTCATCAAGGCGGCAGGCCCGGTCGAGATGCGCGATGCGCTCGAGGACGGCTTCGCCGCGCTGGTCCGCTCGATCATGTATCAGCAGCTCGCGGGGGCGGCTGCGGCGACCATCCACGGCCGGTTCTTGAAGCTGTTCTCGGATGGCCTCTCCCCCGCCGCGGTCCTGGCGCTGCCTGACGGGGCGATGCGGTCGGCCGGGGTCAGCGGCTCAAAAGCCGCCGCCATCACCGACCTCGCCCAGAAGGTGAGCGATGGGACCGTTGCCCTCCACGACGTCGATTCAATGTCCGACGACGACCTGGTGGCCCGCCTGGTCCAGGTCCGCGGCATCGGTCGGTGGACCGCCGAGATGTTCCTGATGTTCCAGCTTCAACGCCTCGACGTCTGGCCGGTCGACGATTACGGCGTGCGCAAGGGCTGGGCGCTCGCGCACAGGCTCAAAGAACCGCCCGCACCCCGCGCTCTGCAGGTCGAGGGCGACCGCTTCCGGCCCTACCGGTCGATCGCCGCCTGGTACTGCTGGCGCGCGGTCGACACGGTCCTGCCCTAGGTCCGGCGAATAACCGGACCGTTCCCCTCCCCGTCGGACGGGGAGGACGGCCACGCCCTAGCGTGGCCGGGTGGGGCCGGGCCTGCCGTACCGGCGGCGTAGTCGCTCGATCTCCCGGTCGGTCATGGCCGGAGCGCCGTACGCGTCGAGGAAATCCGGCGCGTATCCGTGGCCATAGCCGTAGTGGAGGGTCCAGACGCCGGCGGCAAGATCGCTTCGCGGATCGCCCAGCCCCGCCCTCCCCACGTCCAGGAGGCCGGCAAGGCGACCACCGTCGACCAGGACATTGGGGAGGCAGTAGTCACCATGTGCGAGGACGTGGCCTGGCGCCGCACCACCGAATGGGCAGCCCGACGCGTCCGTCGCATGGATTTCGCGAAGAATCTCGCCGAACCGGCGAGCGATCCGCGCCGGCTCCCAGCCGAGCGAGGGGTCGTTGAGGTGGACTCCCGTCAGCTCGCGGCTGAGCAGCCAATCGTCACCGAAGGCCTGCACGAACCCGACCACTTCCGGCACCGGCAGGCGTCCGCTCAGCCACCCTAGACGCGCGCGCTCACCCTTCAGATCGGCGGCACGTTTGACGTAGACGGCCCCGGCCGCACCGGTGAGGCGCCACACGGTGCCCGCCCAGCTCAGCCAGGCAAACTCGATCGCGAACTCCCTGGTTCCGAGCGCCGCCTCGGCGACACGACGGACCTCGGTGGGCAGGCGCAGCGGAGCGTTCACAGCGCTGAAGAGTAGCCCCACCCGAGGTCCCTGTAGCATTGCGCTGACTGCGTTTTTCTCGAGGGGTGCGAGTGTGGTGAGAACGGTTCCAGGGTCGCCGGATGCCTTCAAAGAGGCCGTATGGGAAGACATCCTCCCGTACTACGAAGAGCTCGCCACGAGGCCCCTTGACACAGGCAACGCCGAGGAATGGCTCGCGGACTGGTCACGCTTCGAGTCGCTCCTGTCCGAGGCGTCGGCACTGGCAGGCTTCAATTACTCGTGCGATACCTCCGACCCGGGTCGCGAGGCCGCGCAGCTCCGCTTCGGGAGTCAGATCTCACCGAAAGCCCAGGAGCAAAGGGTGCGGCTGCAGCAACGCCTGGTGAAAATCGACTACGTACGCCCGGACATCGAAACGATGGTCGAGCGGTTTCGCAACCAGATGCGCATCTTCAACGAGGCCAACGTCCCCCTCGCCGCCGAACTTTCACGGCTCACGACGGAGTGGTCGAAGCTCATCGGCGCGATGACGGTGGACTGGGACGGCGTGGAGAAGACTCCTGCCCAGCTCCTCCCGTACCTCGAGGACTCGGATCGTAGCGTCCGCGAGCGGGCGTTCAGGCTCCGGGCGAAGCCTTACATCGACAACCGAGATGCCATCGCCGGCATTTTCGACCGCATGTACGGCCTTCGTCAGCAGACCGCAAGGAACTCAGGCTTCGACAACTTCCGCGATTACGCCCACCAGGAGAAGAATCGCTTCGACTACACACCGCGGGACTGCGCTCGTTTCCACGAGGCGGTGGAGGAGGCGGTGCTGCCGGCCGTCGAGCGCATCCATGAGCGGCGGCGCCGGCGGATGAAGCTCGAGCGCCTGCGGCCCTGGGACACCTCGGTCGACCCCCTCGGTCGGCCCGCGCTGAAGCCGTTCGCCGACATCGATACCTTCATCGACCGTGCCGCAAGCATCTTCGGGCACGTGCACCCGGAATTCCGCGCCTACTACGAGACGATGGTGGATGCGAACCTGCTGGACCTGGAAAACCGCAAGGGGAAAGCCCCAGGCGCCTACAGCCAGACCCTCTCCTTCCGAAAGCAACCACTCATCTTCATGAACGCGGTCGGGGTCGATGACGACGTTCGCACCCTGCTGCACGAATCCGGACATGCCTTCCACTCGTTCGAGGCGTCACGACTCCCCCTCCTGTTCCAGCGCCATCCGGGATCCGAGATGGCCGAGGTCGCGTCCATGTCGATGGAGCTGCTGGCATACCCGTTCATCGACAGGGAGAGCGGCGGCTATTACACGGATGACGAGGAGCGACGGTCGCGGACCGAGCTCCTGGAAGGGATAGTCCTCTTCTTCCCGCACTGCGCCTCCGTCGACGCTTTCCAGCACTGGATATACGTGGACGATGGCGGGCGGGACGCCGATGCCCGCGACGCCAAGTGGCTCGACCTTCGCCGGCGCTTCGAAGGTGACGCGGTCGATTGGAGTGGACTCGACCGCGAGCGCATAGCCCGCTGGTACCAGCAGCCGCACTTCTTCTCGAGTCCGTTCTATTACATCGAGTACGGGATCGCCCAGCTCGGCGCGCTTCAGGTTTGGCGCAACAGCCTAGGCGACCAGGCGGAGGCGGTCAGGAAGTACAAGACGGCACTGTCGCTGGGTGCCACGCAGCGGTTGCCTGACCTGTTCAAGGCGGCCGGCGCGCGCCTGATCTTCGACGGCAACGGCATGCGGGAGCTGATCACCCTGGTCGAAGACGAACTCGACAAGCTCGAAGGGTAGCTGCGCGGAGCTCAGCTCTCGGCGAACTCTCGAATCGGCATACGCGGCCCGAACCGCGGCGCGCTGATCCCACCGATGCCGATCAACCTGATCACGCGTGCCCGATGGCCGCGGTAGGGTTCGAGCAGCTCGAGCATGCGCTCGTCGGTCGAGCGCGCGGTGCCCTCCAGCGCATAGCCCACCGAGTGGGGCAGGTTGTAGTCGCCAACGGGCACCGCATCGGGGTCGCCCAATGCGACGAGCGCGACCTTGGCCGCGGTCCAGGGACCGATGCCAGGAAAGGCTTCGAGCCTGCGGTGCGCGGCAGGCATGGCCATCGCCAGCGTCTCCTCCAACCGTGAGGCGCTGCGCGCCGCTCCGATGATCGTTTCGGCTCGCTGGCGCTCGACGCCGAACCGGTGAAAGGTCCAGTAGGGTGTCCGCGCCAGGATGGCGGGCGACGGTGGCGCGGTGAGGCGGACGGGACCAGGAGCCGGCTCGCCCAGCGATTCCACGATGGCTCGATACGACCGGTGCGCTTCCTTGCCCGTGACCTTCTGGCCGAGGATGGCGGGCACGACCGCCTCGAAAACCGCGCCGGTCTTGGGAAGGCGGAGGCCGGGGTTGCGCTTGTGAAGCTGGACGAGGAGCGGGTGGGCCGGCCGGAAACCCGCGTCGTCGTCCTCCTCCCCCCACAGCGCTCCGGCATGGCCGACCACCCATGCGGCCCCTGGGCCCCAGGCCTCGACATCCATGCCCGCAGCTGACTGCACGAGGTGCAACGTCGCAACGCCATCGGGCGTCTGCGTCGCGCGCCAGGCCTCCCCATCGGACAGACGCAGCCATGGGCCCTGGCCGATCGGCGCCAGCGTTAGCGCGAGGTCGAGCGGCCTGCGCAGCTCGAATCGCGCGCGGAGGTCGGGCGGCATGTCAGCCGTTCAACTGCGTCGCCGCGTGCAAACCCGGGATGAGGTCCACCTCTGGCCGAGAATAGAGGAACGTGCCGGCCGTAACCAACGCTGGAGTATGCAAGTGAAGTGGGTGACTCGGAAGAACGCCAGTGTCGACAGGATCGCGTGCCCCTGGCTCATCAAGCGCTTCATCGACCCGGACGCGGAGTTCCTGTACGTGCCAGCGGCGGACGTCATGACGGTCGCCGAGCGGGATGGCGCAATTCCGTATGACGTCGGCGGCGTCGAGCTGGGCCATGTCGACGGCAGATGCAGCTTCGAGTCGATCATCCGCAAGTACAAGCTGAAGGACGCGGCCCTCGACCGACTTGCGCTGATCGTGCACGGAGCCGACGTCACCGCCGACCTCGCGATCACCCCGGAGGCTGCCGGCCTGAAGGCGATCGCTCATGGCTTCGCGATGGTGCACGGCGAAGAAGATCACCGCAAGATCGCTCTGGAGTCACCGCTCTACGACGCGCTGTACGCGTGGTGTCAGCACGAGGTGGGCAAGGTCAAGCCGCCGGCGGACTGACCTCGATTCCGTCGGGGTCGATCTTCACGCCGTCGAGGCGGGGGACCTCGAAGCGCTGCAGGCCGGCTACGTCAGGCTCGACGTGGGCGGCGCCGCGTCCCTGGAGCAGGTTGATACCGAGGTGGTGGTGGTATCCCTCCCAGCTCAGAAACCGCATCACGTGTCCAGCCTGCGCGATCAGCTCCATGCCCAGCGACTCATAGAAGGACTGGCTCCGATCGAGGTCACCGACGTTCAGGTGCATATGCCCGAGGACGGTCCCATTCGAGAATTTCTCTTGCGGCCTGGAGGCGATTCGCAGCAACCGATCGAAGTCCAGATGGTCGATGCCGATGTTCAGCTGCCCGTTCGGATAGGTCCATTCGCTGCGCGGCCGGTCGGCGTACACCTCGATGCCATTGCCCTCGGGGTCGTCGAAATAGAGGGCCTGGCTCACGTAGTGGTCCGACGTCCCCGTCAGAGGAAGCCTCTCCTCCAGCGAGCGCCTCAAGAACCCGCCGAGCTCCTCCTCGGACGGCAGGAGTATCGCGAAATGGTACAGGCCGGCCGTGTGGCGCGGACGCGGGCGCAGCCCGGGCGAGGTCTGGAGCCGCAGCAGGGGCTCCCCGCCCACCCCGAGCGTGGCCGAGCTGGCGTCGCCGGCGATCTTTGTCAACCCGAACCACTCGTAAAAGCCGACCTCGCGTTCGAGGTCGAGCACCTTCACCTCGACCGCCCCAAGCGCCCATGGAGAACTCACGATTCAACAATCCTGCACCTCCACCGGCCGCCCGCGCTCCTTGTGAAAACGTAGACGGACGGGGCGTTTGCTATCGCCTTGGCGGGTCGATGGTCCCTTCCGCGATTCGGTCCGGCCCGTAAGAATCCTTGCGTGGGGACCGTAATCGCGGTCCATGGCCTGCGCAAGATCTACGCGGGTGCACCTGTCGTCGACGGAATCTCGTTCAAGGTCGCGCCGGGGGAGATCTTCGGGATCCTGGGACCAAACGGGGCCGGCGAGACCACCACGGTCGAGTGCCTGCAGGGCCTCCGGCGTGGGGAGTCGGGCCAGGTCAGCGTGCTGGGTATGGATCCGTGGCGCGACGCGAGCCGCATGCGCCCGCGGATCGGGAGTCAGCTCCAGGAATCCGGGCTGTCGGTGCCACGAAGGCTCGTGGCGCGACTGGTCCGTGCCGGCCGGGCGGGACGAACGCGCGCGGCAGCCTGACAAATTTCCGCGGTTGCTCAAGACCGCAGGTTCTGTTGCCACCAGAACGGCTTCACGACCTCGAGGACGACGAGCAAGAGAACGCCGGCGCCAACCGTCACCGCGAGATCGTCCACGTGCAGAGGACCGAAGCGGAAGAGTCCCTGCGCAAACGGCCAGAGGAGGGACAAGCTCAAAACTGCGGTGACGGTCAGGAGCACCGCGGCGAGAGCGGGATTCGGCCGCCGGACAGCCGTGACAACGGAGGCGCTGAAGGAACGATTCACAAAGATCAAGCTGACGATGGCGACCACGAGCGAGAAGAATGTCAGCGCGCGGACCTCAATCTCCGGCATGCCACGCATGAGTGCCACGACGAAGATGGCGGCCACCAGCACGAACGCGAAGGCGCCCTGCAACATGCTCCAGCCGATCCACCGGCGCGAGAACAGCGGTTCGCTGGGGCTTCGCGGCGGGCGGCGCATCACGTTGCCCTCCTCCTTCTCTGCTTCAAAGACCAATGAGCACACGGGATCGATCACCATCTCCAGGAACGCGATATGGATAGGTCCGAACAGGATCGGCAGGCCGAACAACAGCGGCAGCAGCGCGAGCCCCGCGATCGGGACGTGGACCGCGAAGATGAAACCCATCGCCTTACGGAGGTTGTCGTAGATCCTGCGCCCGAGGCGGATGGACTTGACGATCGATCCGAAATCGTCGTCGAGAACCACGATCGAGGAAGCCTCACGGGCCACATCCGTTCCACGTCCGCCCATGGCAATTCCTATGTGCGCCGCCTTGAGTGGGGGCGCGTCGTTGACTCCGTCACCGGTCATGGCCACGATTTCGCCATTCGCCTTCAATGCCTGAACGATGCGGAGCTTTTGTTCCGGCATGATCCGCGCGAAGACCGTCGCAGTCCGCGCGCGTTGAGCAAGCTCCGCGTCGCCAAGCTGCTCGAGCTCGGTTCCGGTGACCAGGTCGGCGGTTTCGATGCCCGCCTGACGGGCGATGGCTCTTGCGGTGGCGGGGTAGTCCCCGGTGATCATGACCACCCTGATGCCCGCTGACCGGCACTCCCTGACTGCTTCCGGAACACTCGGGCGCAACGGATCGGCAAGGCCGACGAGACCCAGGAATTCGAATTCGAAGTCGAGCTGCGAGTCCGGCCAGGTGAGCCCGGTGAACGATGCACGGGCAACGCCCAGGACCCGAAGGCCTTCGGCGGCCATCGCCTCGACGGTCTGGGTCAACGCCGTGCGATCCGGTGCGCCGAGGCGGCAAAGGTCGGCCATGGCTTCAGGCGCGCCCTTGGCGGAAATGACAAAGTCCGGCTTGCCCCCATCAGGGCGCCAGACCTGCGACATGGCGAGCAGGTCGGGCCGAAGCCCGTACGAGTGAGCGAGCGTCCACTGGGGCTCGTGGATGTGATCGGGACCAGCCAGCTGGCGGCTGCCGAGGTCATGAAAAGCCCTTTCCATCGGATCAAAGGGGTCGGGCGCGCTGGCGAGGACGCCGAACTCGATCAGGTCGTGAAAATCGGCCGGCACCCTCGCGCCAGATAGGCCTTGGAGCTGGAAGGTTTCACCGCTCGTGAGGCGCAGCTCGGCCACTGACATTCTGTTCTCGGTCAAAGTGCCGGTCTTGTCTGTGCACAGCACGGTCGCCGAGCCGAGAGTCTCGATGGCCGAGGCGCGGCGCGTCAGGACACGTGCGCGAGAGATTCGCCACGCGCCAACGGCCATGAACACCGTGAGGACGACGGGGAGCTCTTCGGGCAGCATCGACATGCCGAGTGCGATGCCGGCCAGGAGTGCATCGAGCCATCCTCCGCGCGAGATGCCGTAGAGCACCACGGCGAGGACGCTGACCGCCCCGCCGACGATCGCGAACATCCGCACGAGCCGGCGGGTCTGCGCGCGCAGCCGTGGGGGCTCCGTCTCCAGAGTGCTCAGGGACTGGCCGATCTTGCCGATCTCGCTCAGTGCGCCGATCGCCGTCACTGCGGCGGTTCCCGCCCCGCGCACGACCAGCGAACCGGCAAAGACATTGGGCAGGTCATCGCCACCGGGCCGGCCACCGTCGATCGTTGCGGCTGCACGGGCGATCTTGCGCACCGGCACCGACTCACCGGTCAGCAGCGATTCATCGGTCTGGAGGTCGTGGCTCTGAACGAGTACCGCGTCGGCGGGCACCCGGTCTCCCTCCGCGAGCACCACCAGATCGCCACGGACCACCTCCCGGCCGGCGATCCGTTTGCGCTCGCCATCGCGAATGACCAGCGCTCGCGGGCTCGTCAGGTCGCGCAGCGCCTCGAGAACGCGCTCGGTGCGGGTCTCTTGCACCACCGTGATCGAAACCGACAGCGAGGCGAAGGCGAGAAGAATGAGCGCTTCGGTACGGTCTCCGAGGGCCAGGTAGATCACGCCGCCGCCCAGGAGCAATGCCATCATGGGCTCGCGCAAGACCTCCAGAACGATGCGTAAAGGCGTGCGGCGACCCGGGTGAGGTAGCTCGTTGTACCCCTCGGCCTTCAGCCTGGCCTGAGCCTCGGCCTCGGTCAGGCCGCTGATCGCGGCGACCGATGTGTCATCGGTCAGCACTTCAAGTCGCTGAAAAGTCTAGTGCCGGCCGCAGGCACCTCGCCCACTCACGAGTTCGTTGACGAGGCCCGCAACCGTCAGAAGACCCTCCAATGCTGAGGCGTTTGGCTCTGGAGACAGGGTTCAGGCGATGCCACGGTTGGGAAAGGAATCCGATGGTCGAAAACCCACGACGCTCTCGGATCGAACGTTGAGGAATCCGATGAGCACGGTCAGCATCCGGTACTGGCTTGCAGGTTCAATCGCGGTGATTGCCCTCGCCTCTTGCGTGACTGGGGGATCGCCGGCTCCAGCCGCGCTGGCGACACCGACGGCGACGCAACCCGCCGCAGGCGATGCCACGGCCCTCGAAAACCAGTTCATAGCGGTCATCAACCGCGTGAGCCCTTCGGTCGTGGTGATCCAGAGCGAGAGCGGCCTGGGATCAGGCGTCATCGTCGACGTGCAGGGCAACATCCTCACCAACGCGCATGTCGTGACGGGGTTCACCACCTTTCGCGTCTACCTCGCCACCGGGAAGTCTTACGACGGCAGGCTGGTTGGCGCATTCGTGCCCGACGACCTCGCAGTAATCCGCATCAGCGCGCCTGATCTGAGGCCGGCGGTCTTCGGCGACTCCGACCATCTGCGCGTGGGGAGCATTGTCATGGCGGTCGGCAGCCCACTCGGCCTGCAGAGCTCGGTGACCGAAGGAATCGTATCGGCGGTTGGGCGTCAGGTCACCGAACCCAACGGCGTGGCACTTCCGCCACTGATTCAGACCAGTGCAGACATCAATCCCGGCAACTCCGGCGGCGCACTCGTCAACCTGAATGGAGAGGTGATCGGAATCCCGACCCTAGCCGCGCAGGATCCGCAGGCGGGCGGCACCGCGCCAGGCATCGGCTTCGCCATTCCAAGCAACGTCGCCGAAGACATCGCAGCCCAGCTGATTCAAAACGGCAAGGTCGTCAATAGCCATCGCGCATACCTCGGCGTCCTGGCCGCCAGCCTCCCCGACGGCCAGGGAGTGCTGGTTTACTCGGTTGCCCCTGGTGGACCCGCTGACAAGGGCGGCCTGAAGGCTGACGATGTCATCACGGCGATCGAAGGCCGACCCGTTTCCGGCCAGCCCGCGCTCGCCTCTCTGCTGTCGGGCCTGACGCCTGGGCAGTCGGTCCAAGTTCAAGTCACTCGCCCGGACGGGTCCAAGGTCTCGATACCCTTGCTCCTGGGAGAGCTGCCGGGCTAGCACCGCTCGGGAGCCGACAACAGGACCTTGACGGCCTGCAGGCGTCAGGCCACCTTCGGCGATCGCTGGCTGACCCCGGCGGCGAGGACAGTTCCCAACACGGCAAGCGCAGCCAGATAGGCGATCCCGGCCAGCTCAGGCACCTGCACGTACGGCTGGCCGAAGGAGTCGAACACCGACAACCGGCTGACCCAGGTGGGCCATGAGAATGCGGGGGCGAGCAGGTCGAGGATGTACGACGCGGCGATGAACAGAGTCAGAAGAGCCGGCGCCAGCGCGCTTCTGAGCCAGGCCACCAGCACGGCGCCGACGGCACCGATCGCGAGGCCGAACAGGATGGTGTCCACAGCCACGCGCAGCAAGCCGTCAGGACGCAACGAAGCTCCGACCGCGATCGCCCCGATGGACAATCCCGCGAGAGCGGAGACGGTGACTACCGCCACGCCTGCGACCAGGCCGGCAAGGCGCTCGAAGACCAGCCGCGACCACGAGACAGGCACGGTCAGGACCAGCTCCACCCGCCCCTGCTTCAGATCCCCAACCCAACCCGCGACATGCGTCGCAGCGTATGCGGCCGCGAGCGGGGCCATCGTCGCGCCCGCAAAACCCAGGTACTGATCGGTCGGCGAGGCGCCCGGGGTCTGGGCGAGGAACACCTGGATGAATTCCAGCTTGCTCCACATCTCCCGCACCGTGGGCTCGAGCGTAGAGATGAGCGCCGCGAAGGCTGCGGCCCCGGCGGACCAGGCCAGCAGCGAGAGCCGCTCGCGCACCAGTGTCGCGGTCCACCAGGCCCTCAGCCAGGTGCGCTGGACCGCCACGTCGTAGTGGACCGCGGGCCGGGCTTTGCGCGCCCCCAGCTTCGACGCGTAATCACGGCGCTGAAACGCCAGCACAGCCGCGACCAGCAGGACGGCCGGGATCGCCACCAGCATCAATGTCGCGACAGGGTCGAAGCCATGCCCTGGCACCAGCACCCTCGACTGCTGGAAATAGAAGAACGGCGAGAGGAAGCGCGCAGGCGCGAGGGGTCCAGCCTGGTCCCAGACGTTGGTGAAGACGTACAGGACCGCCATAACCAGCGAGGTGAACCCTGCCGCAGTGCGAGCGCTCCGCGTGAACTGCGACACCAGCAGCCCTAGAGCGTAAAAGGTGAAGGCGGCGAGCACGGCCTCCCCGGTGGACACGAGCGCCCCCCATGTGTCGGCCTGTCCACCGGCCGCCAGGCCTGCGGCGACTCCCAGGCCGATGGCGACTGTAATCCCCACGAGGACGACCAGGAACCCCACGACCCTCTCCAGCACGAAGGCCAAGCGGGAAAAGCCGGTTGCGAGGATGCCCTCGAGCGATCCGCGGAGCTCGGCACCCCGCACCGCCTGCGCCCCCTCGATGGCGCAGTAGATACCCAGCAGCAGCGGAAGCAGGACGATGTTGTGATAGGTCAGGTAGCCGCCCAGGGTGTCCAGCCGCTCGGCCGGCCAGCGGAGCACCCTGAGTGCCTCGGCCGCCGCCTCGACGGTTGGCGCCATGGCTTTCGCCCCGCCCGTATAGGTGCTGAACTCGCGGACGAGGACGATGGCGATGACGTACATCGAGGCAGCGCCGCCCGCCGCCCAGAGGGCGAGGCCAAGCCGTTGACCGCGGAAGGTGTCAGCGACCAGCGCCAGCCGTCTCGGACGTTCCGTACTCGGCAAAGAAGACCTCCTCGAGCGACCGCTCATGGCTGTCCAGCTCGACGATCCCGGCCGCGTCCAGGACATGCAGCAGCGGCGCCATCGGGCCTTCGACCGTGCAGCTCACCACGTGGTCCTCGATCACCGTGTCCGTCACCCCGGGCACCGCTTGAACAGCGCCCTCGTCGACCGCTCGCTCAATTCGCGCCTCGACGCGGTGCGTGCGGAGGGCTCTGAGTTCTTCGAGCGAGCCGACCTGGACAAGCCGTCCGGCCCGGATCAGCCCGACCCGGTCGCAGACCTGCTGGACCTCGGACAGCACATGCGAAGAGAGGAACACCGTCGCGCCGGCCTTGATGGTCTCCCGGACCAACCCCCGGAACTCCCTTTGCATGAGAGGGTCCAACCCCAGCGTCGGCTCATCAAGGATGAGCAACTCTGGTTCATGCATGAAGGCCTGGACGAGCGCGACCTTCTGCTTGTTGCCGTGTGACAGCTCCTCGTACTTCCGACCGAGGTCGAGCTCGAAGCGGTCGGCCAGCGTCTTGATGCGCGCTTCATCCACCCCACCCCGCAGGCCCGCCAGCAGTCCGACCACGTAGGCGGCGGTGACGCCGGGGTACTGGGCCAGCTCACCGGGCAGGTATCCAACCTTGCGCTTGACGGCGAGGCTGTCGCGGCGCGCATCGAGGCCCAGGACTTGTACCTGGCCCAGATCGGGCTTCACGAGGTCCATGAGGACGCGGATCGTGGTCGTCTTGCCGGCGCCGTTGGGGCCGATGAAGCCGAACACCTCGCCTCGCCGCACCTCGAGGTCGAGGTCGAAGACCCCCCGGCCGGTGCCGTAATCCTTGGTCATCTGTGCGCAGGCGATCGCCGGGCCCTGGGTCGACTTCACGAGGGGCTCACGGCCCGATGTCGCGACTGCGGTTAGGCCCATGAACCAAAGCTAAGCCCAGCGCTTCGGGCGCTCCAGAGCCGATCGACCTTGACGCGGTGAGGCCTTGGCCCCTGTCGAAGGCGGCCGCCTCCGTAGACGCTTGTGCACATGGCTGCCGTCAGCGAGCTGACCAGACCAACCGCGACCCCTTTGCCCCAGACCGGCACGCCGATGATCAGCGCCAAGTCCCTCACCAAGCACTACGGCGACATCAGGGCGGTCGACGGAATCGATTTCACCGTGGCGCGAGGCGAGATCTTCAGCCTCCTCGGCCACAACGGTGCGGGCAAGACGACCACCATCCGAATGCTCACCTGCCGGATCAAACCCACCTCGGGAGAGGCCGAGGTGGCCGGATTCAGCTGCGCGGCTGCGCCGGATCGCATCAAGCCGCACATCAACCTGGTGTCGCAGGACCAGAACCTCTACGAGCGAATGTCCGGCCGCGACAACCTCGCGTTCTTCGCCCGGATGTACGGGGCCCCTGCGGGCCGCGTGGCGGAGTTGCTGCAGATCGTCGGCATGACCGAGGTGGCGGGGCGCAGAGTGAAGACGTATTCGGGCGGCATGAAGCAGCGGCTGCTGGTAGCCCGCGCCCTGGTGAACAAACCGGACGTCCTCTTCCTCGACGAACCGACCGCAGGGCTCGATCCGGCTTCGGCCAAGGAAGTCCGCACTTTGATCAAAGACCTCAGCCACAACGGCACGACGGTGTTCCTGACGACGCATTACATGGAAGAGGCCGATCAACTCTCGGATCGCGTGGCTTTCCTGGCCCGCGGCAAGATCGTCGCCCTCGACACGCCGCGCGAGCTGAAGCTTCGTTATGGGCAGCGCACGGCGATGGTGCTGCTCCAGGACCGTTCCGAACAGAAGATCGCGCTTGGCAGCGCCGATGACGCGGGCCGACTGGCCGCCTGGATGCGTGACGGAAAGGTGCTGACAGTCCACTCACAGGAGGGCACGCTCGAAGACGTGTTCATCGCCCTGGCCGGGCGTGCTTTGTAGAGAGTTGTGATGCATCGACGAATCATCCTCGCGATCG
>JBGPOC010000019.1:0-13835 GCA_041487825.1 Candidatus Dormibacteraceae bacterium
ACAAGGTCGTGATGACCTTCAAGCAATCCGCGGTGCCGAACTTCTACCAGATCGCCGGCCAGACAGCGATAGTGCCGCAGCACATCTGGTCCGCCTACTCGAACCCGGTGACACAGGTGATCAAGCAGCCGGTCGGCACCGGGCCTTTCACGATGAGCCAGTGCACCGGTCAAAACATCAAGTTCGTACGCAACCCCAACTACTGGCAGAAGGGGCTGCCGTACCTCGACACCGTCAACTACCCGGCGTTCCTCGACAACGATCCGGCGAACCTCTTCTTGGCTACAGGCCAGGCGCAATGGGGCGGCCAGTTCATCCCGAACATCGACACCTATTACGTCGCGAAGGATCCGGCCAACAACAAGTACTGGTTCCCGCCCATCGACAACATCAACATCTGGTTCAACGTCAAGCGATCGCCACTCGACAACAAGCTCGTCCGCCAGGCTTTCGCATTCGCGATCGACCGCGCCAGCGTGTCCCAGAAGGGCGAGTACGGATACGAGCCTCCAGGCAACCAGACAGGCGTCCTGTCGCCCACTTTCGACAGCTGGATCGACCAGGGTCAGGTGGCGAAGTACGGCTACAAGTTTGACCTGGCAAAAGCGGCCAGCCTGTTGCAGCAGGCGGGTTACACGAAAGGCAGCTCGGGGATCTACCAGGACTCATCTGGCAAGAAGTTGTCGTTCTCGATCATCAACATCGCCGGGTATACGGACTGGGTCGCGTCTGTGCAGGTGATCCAGGACAACCTCAAGCAGCTCGGCATCGAGCTCAAGCCTCAAAACCTGGAGAGCAACGCCTACTTCGACAAGCTCTTCACCGGCAACTTCGACCTCGCGTACGGCTCGCTCAACACCTCGCCTGGGCCGACGCCCTACTACGAGCTTCGCAACACGCTCGACAGCGCCACCACGGCCGCGCTCGGAGCCACGGCCGCGGGTGACTACGGGCGATACAGCAACCCGGCAGCCGACACCCTGTTCGACCAGTTCGGCGCCACCATCGACTCCGCCAAGCAGCACGACCTGATCAAGCAGGTCGAGGCGATCATGCTGGAGGACGTCCCCGTGATACCGGTCACGGAAGGCGTGGCCTGGTACCAGTACTCGACCAAGGATTTCGCAGGCTGGCCGACCCCGCAGGACCCATACGCAGCGCCGGCGCCGTGGAACCTGCCCGACTGGGAGGTAGTGCTGACACACCTCTACAAGAAGAGCTGATCGAGGCCAATGGAGGAGGGTGGCGGACCGTTCGCAACCGGACGTCCGCCGTCCTCGCCCCGCGCGTAGGCTAGGTTCGCTCCGATGAGTTACGTGGTCCGGCGCCTGGAGTTCTTCTTCATCACGCTGTGGGCCGCGCTGACCATCAACTTCATCCTGCCCCGGGTGATGCCCGGCAACCCGGGCGAGGCGATGCTCGTGCGCTTTCACGGCCGGGTCAGCCCGCAGACGATCAAGAATCTCGAGGTCGCGTTCGGGGTGCACAGCGATCAGAACGTGTTCGTGCAGTACTTGCAGTACCTGGCGAACACGCTGCACGGCGACTTCGGCACCTCGCTCACATTCTTTCCTGCGCCGGTTGGCGACGTGATCAAGCAGGGCCTGCCGTGGACCGTCGGGCTGGTCGGGATGGCGACGATTATCGCCTTCGTGCTCGGGACCCTTCTCGGGATGTTGAGCGCGTGGCGGCGTGGCAGTTTTCTCGACTCGGTCCTGCCGCCCGTTTTCATCGTCATCTCGGCCTTTCCCTATTTCTGGATCGGCCTGCTGGCGCTCCTCCTTTTCGCGATCACTTTGCGCTGGTTTCCAATCGGCTTCGCATACGACCTCAGCTCCTCCATCAACCTGTCCTGGTCCTTCGCCGGCGAGGTCATATCGCATGGCTTTCTTCCGGCCTTGACCATCGTTGTCACATCGATCGGCGGGTGGATCCTGACGATGCGAAACACCATGATCACGACGCTGGCTGAGGACTACGTGAAGATGGCAAGAGCCAAGGGTCTGTCCCCCGTGCGAATCATGCTCATGTACGCGGGACGCAACGCGGTGCTCCCCAACCTCACCGGCTTCGCGATGTCATTAGGTTTCGTGATCAGCGGGGCGATCCTCGTGGAGATCGTCTTCAACTATCCGGGGTTGGGGTTCATGCTCCTCCAGGCCGTCAACAGCGAGGACTTCGCACTCATGCAGTCGTTGTTCCTGCTGATCACCGTCGCAGTGCTGGTGGCCGTGCTCGCCGCTGACTTCGTCACCGCGTGGCTGGACCCGCGAACGCGGGAGCCTGGCTAGGAATCCTGATGGCGATACGCATCCTCACCGACCAGCCGCTCGAGGCGCCCGTGGTCTCATCGCGGGCAGGTGTCCTCGGGACCCTGGGGCGCTCGCTCATCAACAATCGCAAAGCCATGACCGGGGTGGTGCTGCTTAGCTTTTTCGCCATCGTGGCCGTGTTCGCTCCCGTGATCGCGCCTTACGACCCCAACTCCTTGCAGTTCCAGCAGATCCTCGGGCCCTCGCGCGCGCATCTCCTTGGCACGACAGGCAACGGCCAGGACATCTTTTCGCAGCTCGTCTGGAGCACAAGGCAATCCCTGGTCCTCGCGCTGGTCGCCGGCTTCATGGCGACATTGATCTCGGTCGTGATCGGCGTCTCGGCCGCCTATCTCGGCGGCTGGTGGGATCACGTCCTGAACCTTTTCACCGATGTTTTCCTCGTGATCCCGACGCTCCCCTTGATGATCGTGGTCGCCGCTTACGCGAAGAGCGGAGGCGTGGCGGTGCTGATCGCGGTGATAGTGATCACCGGCTGGTCGTACGGCGCGCGCCAGCTCCGTTCGCAAGCCCTGTCGCTGCGCAACCGCGAGTTCCTCGAGGCGGCGAGGGTACGGGGCGAACGCAGCGCTTACATAATCGTGTTCGAGGTCCTGCCCACCATGACCTCGCTGATCGTCGCGATTTTTCTGGGGGCCGCCCTTTACGCAGTTCTGGCCGCGGCCGGCTTGCAGTTCATCGGACTGGGCGATGTCAATGACCTGAGCTGGGGAACCATGCTCCACTGGGCGGAGAACAACGGCGCCCTCCTGGCAGGCTCCCCGCTATGGGTGCTGGCTCCTGGTGTTTGCATTGCGCTTCTCGGCGCCGCGTTTGCGCTGCTCAACTACGCATTCGATGAGATCGGCAATCCGGCCTTGAGGCCGGTGCGAAGGCGCGCCAAATGATCACGACGGATTCGGTGCTAGACGTCAGCGGCCTGGACGTGGATTACGTGACGGAGAGGGGGACGGTGCGTGCAGTCGACAATGTCAGCCTAGACGTCGCCAAAGGCGAGTTCCTCGGAATCGTGGGCGAGTCCGGTTGTGGCAAGTCGACTTTGCTGTTTGCCATCGCGCGGTTGTTGAGCCCGCCAGCCGAGATTGCATCCGGCACTGTGCGGTTCAAAGGCACCGACATGGTGAGCCTGAGCGACTCAGAGCTCCGTCACCTCAGGTGGCGCGACTACTCGGTGGTGATGCAGAGCGCCATGAACGCGCTGAACCCGGTGATGACCATTGGAGCGCAGCTCAAGGACGCTATCGAGGCCCACGAACGCATGCCGGCGTCGCGGATCCGCGCGAGGTCCGAAGAGGTACTGCGACTGGTGGGCATCGACCCGGTGCACCTCGCCAGCTATCCGCACCAGCTGAGCGGCGGCATGCGCCAGCGCGCCATGATCGCGATGGCGCTGGTCTTCACGCCTGACCTGGTGATCATGGACGAGCCGACATCGGCGCTGGACGTCGTGGCGCAGCGGTCGTTGATGCTGCAGATCAAGGAGCTGCAGCGCCGCATCGGTTTCGCAGCGGTGTTCGTCACTCATGACATGTCGTTGGTCAGCCACTTCTCAGATCGTCTCGCCGTCATGTACGCGGGGCAGATCGTCGAGATCGGCCGGACGAGGGCGATCTTCGCTGAGCCAAAGCATCCGTACACACAAGGGCTGATGGCGTCGTTTCCCTCCATCGTCGGACCCAAGAAGGCCCTGGTTGGGATCGCCGGCGCGCCCCCCGACCTTGCCGCGCCGCCCTCTGGCTGCCGCTTTCATCCCCGGTGTCCGCACGTGATGGCCCGTTGCTTCACCGAGGATCCTGTCTTTCACGATCAGGCGGGCGATCTCGTCCGCTGTCACCTGTATGCCGATGGCAGCTGACGCGACACTTCTCGAAACCGTCGGGCTCACCAAGCACTTCAGGCTCGGCGGCCTGCTGTCGAAGCGCTTCCTGCATGCGGTCGACGACGTAGACCTGGTCATCGGCGCCGGAGAGATTGTCGCCCTGGTCGGCGAGAGCGGCAGCGGAAAGAGCACCATCGCCCGCCTCATTGCGCGCGTCTACGAGCCGACCGATGGCGAGATCCTCTTCCGCGGCCGTCCTTTGAGCCAGATGCGCAATCGATCAGAGGTTCTCGAGTACCGGGGTCGCGTCCCGATGGTGTTTCAAGATCCGTACGGCTCGCTGAGCCCTGTGTATCGGGTTTCGCATGGCGTCCTGCGGGCTTTGAAGCTGCACCGCCCAACCCTTGGCAAGTCGGCGCGAGAGCAAGTCGCGGTGGAGCTTTTGGAGTCGGTTGGGCTTGCGCCGGGCTCGGAGTTCCTTCACAAGTACCCGTACGAGCTTAGCGGCGGGCAGCGGCAGAGGGTTGGATTCGCACAGGCGCTGGCCTGCAGCCCGGAGCTCATCTTGGCCGACGAGCCTGTGTCAATGCTCGATGTCTCCGTCCGGATCGGGGTGCTCAACCTCATGGCCACGTTGCGCCGTGAGCTGCGCGTTTCGTTCCTCTATATAACTCACGACATCGCCAGCGCTCGCTACGTGGCCGATCGCCTGGTCGTCATGTATGCGGGCGAGATCGCGGAGAGCGGGCCCACCGAGGACGTGCTCGCGCATCCCAAGCATCCCTACACCCAGCTGCTGCTGTCCGCGGTGCCAGATCCTCGAGCCCCGGTGGCGTTGCCTGCGACGTCGGGTGTCGCGGAACCGCCGCGAGTCGTCGATCCGGGCGAGGGGTGCCGCTTTCGGCAGCGCTGCCCCTACGCCATCGACGAGTGCACCGCGGTCACGCCGCGCCTGCGGGTGCTCCGCCCTGAGCACGCCGCAGCCTGCCACGTCGCGATCTCGGACATTCCAGGCCGGGTGCCCAAGCAACAGGCCGCCAGCTCCCGCTAGGAATGAAATGACCGCAGGGCACGGAACCGGTGTTTCGCCGGCCCGCACCCTACGGCGTTGGGATCAGCCTGGCGGCTGACCGAGGGGGGAAGAGCTAAGGGACCGTCGGACGGATGCCCGCGTTCTCCTGCGCCTCGCGGGCGGCGCTCTCGGTGGCTTCGTGGGCGGCGGTCTCGTTCGAAACGAAAGGCGTGTTGGCGTTCGGGGCGGCCGGTGTCGGCGTCGCCGCGTTGGTGGCTGCGGCGGCGCCGATCGTCGTGACTCCGTACGTGATCGCTCCCACCACGCCTCCCACGAGCACCGCTCCCGCGATGGCGGCCGCTGCCACTGTCTTGCGAATTCCGTTCATGTCGTCGACTCCTTACGAGTTATTCGCTCATCGAGCGTTGGTCTCGAGAGTGACGGCGAAGGCTGGTGAGCTCGTGTGAGGGGGCTGTGAGGTTTCTCAGAGCAAGCCAGGGCGCCGGCAGGATCAGCGGCGCTTGCCCCGCTCGGTGGCCGTTGCGACCGCCATCAGGCCGCTGAGCACCCCGCCCTCGAACAGCCCGTAAAGGACCGAGCGGAGGATCGGCTGGTTGAACGGGCCGAGGTTCATCAGGAAGGTGAGCACTGCGAAAACCGGAAACGACAGGGCGAGCTGCACCCATGTCTCCAACGCCTCCCACCACACGACCAACTTCGGCGGCGGCCTGGAGTCGCCGGTGGGCTTCATCTCGCTCGATGATATGTGAGGCCGGGTTGACCCACCATTGAGGCATGTTTCGGCTCGCCGGTTCGATTCTCGTGTTCGCCTTCCTTCTATGTGTGGCGGGCTGTGACCCGGTGACGGGGACCGGTCCGGGGACCCCGCCGAACCCGAAGATCTATCTGCGAGCCGATCCCTCCACGCAAACGGCCGTCATCACCCTGGTCGCGGGACACCCGGCGAGCGACTTCCAGTTCAACTACGACGGCTACGGCAGCGGCAGTCTAATCATCACCGTCCCGGTGGGGTGGCAGGTCACGGTGCAGTGCGAGAACCACGGCACCGTCCCCAACTCTTGCGCGGTGGTCGCGGGCAATCGAGACACCGAACCCATGGAGCCGGGCTGGTCCACGCCCGACCCGCTGCGGGGGCTCGACCCGGGACAGTCGGCCAGCTTCCAGTTCAGCCCCGTGCGGACCGGCAGCTATCGCATCGCGTCGCTCGTCGGTGGCAACGAGGAGAGCGGAATGTGGGCCGACCTCGAGGTCGTCGCGTCTGGAGAGCCGACCATGACCGCGGGCTAGCGTGGAGCGCGCCGGGCGCGGCTTCAATTGGGTCAAGTGGGTGACCTCGACAAGCGCGGATGAACAGCCATGGTGGCGGGGCCCTTCCCGCTACAGTGACCCGAGAAGTGCGTCACCTCCAGTCACAGCGAGCTCTCCCGGCCCTTGGCAAGGACAAGACGCTGCTCAGCCCCCTGGCGCGGAAGCTTCGCCTTGAACCGCACCACCGGGTCGCCATCCTGAACTCGCCTTCGGGTTACCTCGAGATGCTCGCTCCGGGCCCCGCCGACATGCGCACCGAGCTCCAGGCCTCGGACGCCTTCGACGCCGTGCAGCTGTTTGTGAGCGGCGTCGAAGAGCTGCGCGCCTTCGGCCCCGCCGCCATACGGTCCGTCAGCCCCGACGGACTCCTGTGGATCACGCATCCGACTGGCGGGGGCGGCAAGAACGGCGCCGTCACCGATCTGCCTCCAACGCCGTCGTGGGTGAAGCGAGACGTGCTCGGCGAGATCACGGCCGAGACCGGGTTCAAGCCCGTCGCCTTCGTGAAGATCGACGACGACTGGACTGCGATGCGCTTCAAGCGAGCCGGCTAGGGAAATTTTCAGTCGATCTTCCGGTTGTCATTGGTGATGTCCGTCGAGATCACGCCATCCGGCACCCGCGGTAGCAAGATGCCTCGCGTGGCGGTGACGCTCATGGGTCTGATGCCTCGCCTGTACCGCATGTTGAATGGGCGCGGTATGGGATGGAGCCTCATCCTGACGACGGTCGGCGCCAGGAGCGGACAGAAACGCGAGGCCCACCTCACCGCGTTCCCCGAGGGCGACGGCTGGCTGGTGGTCGCGTCCAAGGGAGGCGACCCCACGCATCCGGCCTGGTACCTCAACATGGCCCGCCACCCGGATGAGGTCTGGGTGCAGGTCGGGAAGCGCCGCACTCGTGTCAGGCCTGCATCACTGAAGGGTGAAGAGCGCGCCAAGGCGTGGAAGCGAATCGTCTCCGAGTACGCCAACTACGGGGCGTACGAGAAGAAGACCGATCGGGAGATCCCCGTCGTCCGCCTGACTCCCGTCAGTTAGCGCATCGCGCTCGCGAAAGCGTGCGGTCGCTGGTTGTACTAGCACGGATTCGCTCGAAGGCAGTGCATAGTATTCGCCGTGCCAACACTTTCCGGTCAGGCTGACGCGCCCTCGCGCGGCGCCCTCGGAGGCAAGGTCGCCGTCGTCGTCGGTGGCGGCAGCGGAGTCGGCAAGGCCATCGCCAAGGCCCTGGCACGCCAGGGCGCCAACGTGGTGGTCGCCGACTTCGATGTCCCCCGAATGGAAAAGACGGTTGAGGACGTCCTGAAGCTGGGCACCTGTGATTCGGCGATCGCCCTGTCGACCGACATTCGCAACGACGCGTCCGTCAGGTCCCTCGTCCGTGACTCCATCAAAGCGATGGGCCGGGTCGACATCCTCGTCAACGCCGCGGGAGTGCTCCTGCAGGGCAAGCTCGACAAGATATCCAGCGATGATTGGACATGGATGCTCGAGACGAACCTGCTCGGCCCTGTGCGGACGGTGACCAGCTTCTTGCCGCATATGACGGAGCGCGGCTCGGGTCACATCGTGAACGCGGTCTCGTACGGCGGGCTGCTCCCCGGCGACCCGTTGACGATCCCATACGACAGCGGGCACGCTGCGCTTGCGGCCTTCACCGAGGGCCTGGCGCGGCAGCTGAAGGGAACCGGCGTCTTCGTTTCGCTGTACTGCCCCGGATCCAAGAGCCCCCGGATCGGCCAGAACACGAGGTCCCGGGGCATCGGCCGGTGGCTCGGTGGGGCCGACCAGGCCGAGGACGGCTCTCGACTTCTCGACCCCCTCGTCACCGGGCTGATCGAGTCCATGCACCATCCCCGCTTCCTCATCCTCGGCAACCCCGACGAGGCGCTCGCCCTGCAGCGTCGGTGGGATCACCTTGACGCCTCTCCAGGGGAGAGGAGAGAGGAAAAGGTCTCGACGCCCTCGTGACCGCGCCGACCGACCTGCTGTCGAGCATCGGGATCTGCGTCGGCGCCGCCGCGCTGCTCGCGCTCGTCGGCTGGCGATTGCGCCAGCCGCTGATCCTCGCCTACCTCGTGACGGGCGTGGTGATCGGCCCGCATGGTCTGAACTTCGTCAAGGACCAGGCCAGCATCCAGACCGTCGCCGAGATCGGGCTGATCCTCCTCCTCTTCATCATCGGGCTCGAGATCGACCTCAAGATGCTGGCATCAGCCGGCGCCCCGGTCCTGCTGACCGGCGCCCTCCAGGTGCCGATCTGCATCGCCCTCGGCTGGGGTTTCTTCTTCGTGATCGGCCAGCGCAACACCACGGGCAACTACTCGCTCCTGTACCTCGCCGCGTGCATGAGCCTCTCCAGCACGCTCGTGGTCGTGAAGCTCCTCTATGACAAGTTCGAGCTGGACACGCTGCCCGGCCGGGTCACCCTCGGCGTGCTGGTCATCCAGGACCTGTGGGCCGTCGGAATGCTGGCCGTCCAGCCGAACCTCCAGAACCCGGACATCCTGCCGCTCGCGCTCTCCCTGTTGAAGGGCGCGCTGCTGGTCGTCGGGGCCTTGAACATCTCGAAGTACATCCTTCCGTACCTCTTTCGTTCAGTGGCAAAGGCCCCTGAGCTCGTCTTGGTCAGCGCACTCGCGTGGTGCTTCTTCCTGGCGGCCATTGCATCGGCCATCGGTTTGTCACGCGAGATGGGCGCCCTGATCGCCGGGGTCAGCCTTTCAACGTTCCCGTACAACCTCGACGTGATGGCCAAGGCCGTCAGCATCCGCGACTTCTTCGTGACGCTGTTCTTCGTCGCGCTTGGAATGCAGATCCCGGTGCCGACGCTCCAGGTCGTCGCGGTCGCGCTGGGTGCCTCAGCGTTCGTGATGCTGAGCCGGCTCTCTGTCGTGCCGATCCTGTACTGGCTGCGGTTGGGTCATCGCGCGAGCCTTGTTCCGGCCGTCAACCTCGCCCAGGTGAGCGAGTTCTCGATCGTGATCGCATCCCTGGGTCTGACCAAGCACCAGATCGGTCCGGACGTGGTGACGATCGTGATCATCACGTTCGCGATCACCTCGGTCGCGTCGACCTACATGATCAATTCGAGCCACGCAGTTCAGAAGGTGTTGAGCCGGATGCTGAAGGCGATCGGCGTCAAGGACCTGGACTCGGCCACCGACGTGCAGGAGAGAAGTGAAGGGCGGCACGAGACGGTGGTCTTCCTGGGCTTCTTCAGGGACGCAAGCTCGATCCTTCACGAGTTCGAGCGCGGAGTCGACGCGGCCTCGGCCAAGGATTTCCTGAGCAAGATTCTCGTCATCGATTTCAACCCGAGCGTGATGAGGGAGCTGCGCAACCGCTCCATCAGCTGCATCTACGGCGACATCGCGCACGCCGACACGCTCAGACACGCCGGCATCGAACAGGCGGAGCTGGTCGTCTCGAGCATCACCGACGACATCCTGCGGGGCACCAACAACCTGAGGATGATGAAGAACATCCGCGCCGCCTGTCCGAAGGCGCGGGTGATGCTCACGACCGAGCACATCCCGCAGGCGCTCGCCTTCTACGAAGCCGGCGCCGACCTCGTCTACCTTCCGCGCCTTCATTCCGCGCCGCAGATCGCGCGCATGCTGAAGCAGGGCCTGGAGGAAGGCTTCGAGAAGATGCGGGCCGCGGAGATCGAGCACCTGTCCCAGCGGCGCGAAGTGCTGGCCTAGGCGCGTCACCGGCACGCCACCGACGTGACGCGGATTCTCGCGATTGCGGATGTGATCGACGAGGCCCTGTACACCGGAAAGCTCGCCCGCCTGCGTATGAGGTCGCCTCAGATCGGGAGGAGTACGCCGGCTCCTTCGGCTCGCGCTCGGTCGTAGACCAGGCGTGCCGCGGCGGCGTCCTCGACCGCGTGCCCCATCGACTTGTAGACGGTGAGGTCGTGATCGGACGTCCGGCCCGGCCGCGTGCCGGCCAGCACCTCGCCGACCTCTGTGATGGCGTTGGCGTCCAGCCCCTGGAGCTCGTGCGAACCTGCCGGCGGCGCATTCAGTGCGGCGCCTCGCCACTCGACGAAGATCTTGCCCGCAGCCATCGTCTCGGCGTCCACCTCGGGGCCGAAGGTGCCGCCCACTGAGCTGACGTGAGCGCCCGGCCCCAGCCAGTCGCGACGGATGACCGGCTCTCGCGCGTCGGTGCAGCACGCGATCACGTCGGCACCGCGGACCGCCTCCTCGAACGAGGCCACGGCCCGCGCCCTGGGATCGCGCGCCGCCAGCGCCGATGCCTTGGCGCTGTCGCGTGACGCGACCCTGATGTCGTCGAAGTCTCGGACCCTCGGGAACGTCTCGAGGTGCGTGCCGCCCTGCACTCCGGCGCCGAGGATGGCGAGAACGTGGGCGTCCTGGCGAGCCAGCGCCCGGGTCGCCACCGCCGCGGTCCCCGCGGTGCGAATGGCGGTGATGTAGGTGCCGTCCATGACCGCAAGTGGCGCCCCGTCCGCCTCGTCGAACAGGGCGATCAACGCCTGGTGGCTGGGCACCCCGCGCGCATCGTTGCCCGGGAAGACCGAAACCAGCTTGACCTCGAGCGCGACCCCGGGCACGAAGCCCGCCATCACGCCCAAAAGCCCCAGCTCGGGGATTCGAGCCGCCGTTCGGGGCGGAACCGACGTCGTGCCTGACGAGAAGATCACGAGCGCGCGAGCGAGAGCCTCGATCATCTCGTCGATGTCGAGCAAGCGCTGGACATCGGCACGAGAGAGGTAGAGAAGGTCGCCCACCGCGTGGATGATAAACGCGCCTGGAGCGCAGCCGGCGCCGGCCGGCCGGGCACTCATCACGCCCTGAGGTCGCGCCACTACGCTTAACACTCTCGTGCTTGGCCCGCGATGAAAGACTTCCTGCGCAACGGAAAGCTGCTCACGCTGATGCTCGGCCATCTGACGGTGGACAGCTACGTCGGCGTCATCCCCGTCCTCTATCCAGTGTTGATCGGGCGATTCCAGCTGAGCCTGGCCACCGTCGGCCTGGTGAGTCTTGCGTACGGCGGCATGGCGGCCATTTCGCAACCGCTCTTCGGCCTGATCGCGGACAGGTTTGGCACCCGCCTGACCGGAGTCGCACTCGCCTGGACCGCCGTGACGTTCGCGCTCATCGGTTTCGCACCGACCTTTCCAATTCTGCTGGCGGTTGCGTGCGCATCCGGCCTCGGTTCAGGCGCCTTCCACCCCTTCGGGGCGCTCGACGTCCGAGCGCTGCTCCCTGTGTGGCGTCGCGGCGTGGGGATGTCGGTCTACGTGACGGCCGGGACCATCGGCGTCGCGCTCGGCCCGCTGGTCGGCATCGTGCTGTTCGGAGCCATGGGTATCCACGGCACCGGGCTGCTGGTCATACCCGGGGTCGCCACCGGTGCCTACCTTCTGTGGCGGATGCGGTCGGCGGCGCCGCGCGGCGCGCACGCTGGTGGGGGCGCGGCCGCTGGACAGGCCGTCCCCGTGTTCGCCCTGGCCATGGTGATCGGCGTGATGATGTCGCGGAGCTGCACGGTCTACGTCTTCCAGTCGTTCACGCCCACCTGGTACGCGAAGCTCGGTTACGGCCCGGGTTTCTACGGCCCGCTCGTCACGACGCTCGTGCTTGCGAGCGCCGTCGGGACGGTCGGGTGTGGCTCGCTTGCCGACCGCTACGGCCGCCGGACGGTGATCCTCGGCACCCTGGTCCTCAGCGTGCCCGCCATCCTGCTGTTCACCCTCTTCCCGGGGCCATGGGCGTTTGCGAGCGCAATCCTGATCGGCTTCCTGGCCGCCTCGACGGCGCCGCTCATGCTGCTCATGGCGCAGCAGCTCATGGCCTCTCGCGCCGGCCTCGCCTCGGGCCTCGTGATGGGACTGGGTTTCGTCACCGGCGCGATCGGGGTGCCGATCAACGGAGCGATCGCGGACGCCATCGGCCTACAGAAGTCGCTGATGACGCATGTTCTTCTCGTCCTCGCGACGATCGTCATCGCGTGGTTCCTGCCCAGCGAGAAGGAGATGGACCGTCTCGCCGTCAGGACGCATGAGGTCCAGCCGGCGGTGGCTCCTTGACAATGGGAATCGTGCTGACGACCGGCGAGCAGATGGAGATCTCCGTCCACGACGACGCCGCGGCGATGGCGAAGCTCTTCACCCTGCCGGTGGCCAAACGGCTGGGCGCCCTCGCGCTCATGCGTGGCATATCCGAGTTCGACGAGCCTGCCATGGCGCGGCTCAAGCAGGTCCACGAGAGCGGTGACGGATTCCGCGTCGGGGTCGACGACCCACGTTATCCGGTCGCGCTCGCGCGGCTGGTCGAGGTGGACGCGTGGGGCCAGCTGCGGCGTGACCTGGCGCGCGCCTGGGAGTACCAGCGGTCGGTCCTGCCCGGCATCCACCACGCCGAGACAGTCGAAGTCGTGCTGACTCTCGGGTACCCGGACGATCCCATCTTCATCGAGCGCACGCTCGGCTACTACGGCATGGGTTCGATCCCCGGCAGCATCTGGATGGTGGCCTGGCCCACCGACTACAACGTCTCGAGGATCGGCGCATGTGGCGTTCATGAGCTGGCTCACAACCTCCGCACTCCAAACGTGGAAGGCCCCTTCGACCTTGCCGAATGGGTGATCCATGAAGGGCTTGCCGAGGTCTTCACGGTCGAGGTGTGCGGGCCGGACTCCACCGGGGCGTGGTACGCGCCGGTGACCGGGAAGATCCTCGATGCGGCTTGGGAGAAGGTGACCGCAGCCTTCGGGACCGGCCGTTCCTTCCCCGATTGGACTCCGTACGTGCTCGGCGACGAGGTGGCAGGGCGGATGGGGTTGCGGCCGGTGGGCGTTCCTCACATGGGCGGTTACGCGGTCGGGAGGGCGATCGTCGAACGCTACCTGGCCGCGACCGGGCTGAAGGCGGCCCAGGCGATCGTGCGTCCCAAGACCGAGATCCTGGCGCGGGCCGGGGTCGTGGCCAAGGACAAGGGGTGAATTGACAGCCCAGAGGTGCCCGTGATCGGAAACGTTTACGAGGCGGCCGGCGGCGAGAAGACATTTCGGCTGCTGGTCGAGCGCTTCTACGCGCGGGTGGCGGACGACAAGCTGCTCCGGCCGCTGTACCCGGAAGAGGACCTGGCCGGCGCCACGGGCAGGCTCACCCTCTTCCTGATCCAGTACTGGGGCGGGCCGTCGACCTACAGCGAGCAGCGCGGCCACCCGCGGCTGAGGCTTCGGCACCAGCCCTTCGCCATCGGCCAGGCGGAGCGGGACGCATGGCTCGGCCATATGTCGGCGGCGGTGGAATCCCTGGACCTGGCGCCGAGCGTGCGCAAGGCGCTGCTCGACTA
>JBGPOC010000020.1:0-13538 GCA_041487825.1 Candidatus Dormibacteraceae bacterium
CATGGCAGCCGCGATGGCGGCACCATTGATCTTCCAGCGGAAGGAATAGACGGCTTGAATACACCTGTCCCGAGCGGCATGTTTCCAGAGAGTCATCGGCGCTCTGCTTCTATGGGCTTAGAGCAGAATGCGGTTGTGGCTCACGAGCTTCAGGCATCTTACCTTCAACAAGCGGGCCGCCTCGACTACACGGCAGTGGTCAAGCAGTCGGACGGCGAGGAAGTCTGGAGCTGCGAGCACATCACCCACTACGACCCTTCGTCAGCGATCGAGTGCGCGCGTCGTGAAGTCGCGCGGCGAACTGCCCCCGAGAAACACTCCCAGTCCTAATGACGCCGCCGGCGGCGGTAGCGTTGAACAGGGTAGGTTGGCGGCGACCTGGCTGAGGTGGCCGACTGCCTACTCAGGTCAGCGTGGCCGTTTGCTATGCGGTGAAGCGTTCAGTACTTGCTCGGGGCCCTGCAGCTGAAGGCCCTCGTAGGTACGCCCGGGTGGTCGAAACCATCGCGCGCGTAGTGGCGGGCTGGTGACAGGTCGGGCAGGCGGCCATCGCCCCACCCTACCGCGACCACGCCACGACTTCGCAGACTCCGATCTTGAGAGGTGTACGATGACCTACAGCGGATCGCTCCCTGGCCCGTCACGTCATTCTTGAGCCGAATTGGCGGAAGTGCCGAGCGGCCCGTTTGCTGGGTTCGTTAGGGTCGCTTACTTGGGGGGCTAAGCCTTGGACGAGAGAGAACTCGACCTACTGGCATTGGAAGCCGGGCGCTCGTACGACTTCAGGTCGGCGGCGCTTGTCCGGGACCTGCGCGGCCACCGCGCGATGCTGAGGCGCTACGTAACCGCCCACCTTAATGCCACTCAGGCAAGGACCGATCAGCTCCCCGCGGCCACTCATGCTCTGCTTGAGGCATACAACGATGCTTGGGAACTGCTCGGTAACCGTAACCCGCCTCGACCCTGCGAAACGTTGGTTCCCAGGAGGACCGACCGGCGAGTGGGCGAACGGCGATCCACCATCGAACGCCGCTTCGGTGAGAGGCGCTGTCCAGAGCGTGCGCACGTTGGCCGTCGCGTCCTCTTCGCCACCGAGAGGCGCATGGCCGGACGCCGGATGGGCGAGCCCCGCGCACTCAAGACGGCCTAACCGATCCGCGGCGCGGGTTCTTCGGCGACGACCGCTTCGGCGCTGTCTGCGGCACTGGCCAGGGAGAGGACTTCATCCGCGAAGACGTTCCGCGTCCGAAGGCCGGGCTCGCTGATCGACTGATCCTCCCATCGAACACCTCCTTGGGTCGCCTTAGCGTCCTCTTAGTCCAAGGTGGTGGTGCAGTGACCCCTTGAGGCGGCCTCCGGGTTCCCTCTCATTTTGTCGGGCGGGTCGTTGAGGACGGACAGAAGTCGTTCAACAGGCACTCCTCGCATCGGGGCCGCCGCGCCATGCAGACCCGCCGCCCGTGAAGGATCAGGCGGAGGGACAGGCCGGTCCATTCCGCCTCCGGGACGATCGAGCACACCTGCCGCTCGATCTTCACCGGGTCCCTGGACGAGGTGAGCTTCAGCCGGTTGGTGAGGCGCTTGACGTGGGTGTCGACCGCGAAACCGGGCACCTGGAAACCGACTCCGAGAATCACGTTTGCCGTCTTGCGCCCGATCCCCGGCAGCTTGACCAGCTCGTCGATGGTGTTCGGCACCCCGCCGCCGAACAGCTCGACCAGCTTGCGGCTCGCGGCGATGATGGAGCGGGTCTTGGCCCGAAAGAACCCCGTCGGCTTGATCAGCCCTTCCACAACGGCGGGGTCGGCCGCGGCAAGGTCGGCGGCCGAGGGATATCGCCTGAACAGCTCGGGCGTGACGAGGTTCACTGCGCGATCGGTGGTCTGCGCCGAAAGGATGGTCGCGATCAGGAGCTCGAACGGATCCTGGTGGGCCAACTCGGTGACCGCCGGATACGCCTCGCGCAAACGCTCGAAGGTCAGCGCCGCCCGTGTCCGCGCACCGCGCGGAAGCCGCGGCAGCGCGGGTGCCTTCTTGCGTCTAGGAGCCAAGCAGCTTGCGAGCCGCGACCGCGACCTGGGCGCCTTCCGCCCGGCCGGCCAGTCGAGCAGTTGCGGCCTTCATCACTGCGCCGAAAGCCTTCGGGCCGTCCGGTTTCAGCTCCGCGATGACGGCGCGAACCTCGGACTCGACCTCTTCGGCGCTCATGGCCGCGGGGAGATAACCGCGCAGCACCGCCATCTCGGCCTCCTCTCGCTTGGCCGACTCCTCGCGGCCCGCCTTGCGGTACACCTCTATCGCCTCCTCGCGCCGCTTGACCTCCTTGCGAGCCACCCTCACCACCAGGTCGTCGTCGAGCGAGCCGGCCGCCCCCGTCTCCTTGCTCGCCTTCACCAACTCGCTCTTGAGAAGGGACAGGGTGCTCAGGACGACTTCGTCGCGTCGGCGGCGCGCATCGACCAGCTCGGCCTGGATACGGTCGTAAAGGGCCACGTCGGCGATTGTCACACACGGTTGCGCACGCATGCGCTCACCGTACCGATCGCCGATAATCGGCCCCTATGCTCCTTTTGATCGGGCCGGCGGTGGCGTTGATCGGCATCGTGGCCGTGGTCTTCGTCATGCGCCACAAGGCGGTCGAGAAGCGATCCATGTACTCTGCGCGCCGATCGCAGATCGAGCACAAGGTCCGCGCGGCACGGCAGCGCACCCTGGCCCCCCTCAAGCGCAGCGAGAAGGCGAGCCGGGCGAACGTCGACGAGGCTGCAGGCGCTCCGGCACCCACCCTGACCTACGAACCGTCGGCGTACGCAGCGCCGCCGGTCGCGCCGCCTCCAAGGAAGGGCCAGCCGGCTCCGGCTCAATCGGCATGGGATGTCGGACCGGCTGCCGAGCCACAGCCGAGCACGCCGACATTCACGCCGCCCGCACCCGCGTACGAGACGCCGCCGGCATACGAGACGCCGGCCGCGCCCGCATACGAGACGCCGGCCGCGCCCGCATACGAGGCGCCGGCCGCGCCCGCGTACGAGGCGGCCCCCTACGCCGCGCCGACGGCCGAGCCCGCCTGGAATCCGGCTGCAGCCGCGCCGGAGGCACCGCCTGAGCAGGCAGCTCCCGCGCCGGCGGCAGCCACCTCAGCCGGTGCCGGAGCTTCGTGGTCGGTCGTCGGCGAAACCAAGACGGCGGGCGAGCCTGAGCCCGACACCAAGAAGACGAAGAAGTCGAAGGTGGGCGCGCAGACCGGCGCGTGGCAGCTGGCATCCGGTGAGGCGGCAGACGACGAGGCCGAGGACGGCGGCCCGAAGAAGCCGAGCGCGGTGCTGGCCATCGCCCAGTACGCGGCCCTCGTCGTGGGCCTGATCACGGTGCTGATCGGCGTTCTCCTGATGGTGGCCAACTCGCACCCCAGCTAGCTGTCGTGGGAGGCGGCTCCTTCAAAGGCCGCGAGTATCGCGCCCGCCAACCTCCCGCCACCGTCGCTCATCACGGTGTCGCAGATGATTGTCTTGAAGCCCAGCTCTTCGACGGATTTCGCAAGTCCCGCGTCGCGGCTGTCGATGACGAATGCGCCGGCGACGCCGGTGTACATCCGGGCGACCCCGACAGGGGATGCGTCGATTCCCGTCGCTCGCAGCATCTCCACCGTCGGGCCCTTGAGCGCCCGACCTCCGACGATCGGCGTGATCGCCACCGTCCGCTCGCGAGGCAGGATCGTGCCGACCAACCTCAGGATCGGAGCAATGGAGATCAGAGGGTTCGACGGACCGATGACGACGAGGTCTGCCTCGGCAAGCGCCGACTGCACCTCGCGCGTCGGCCGAGCCGCATCGATGCCCTCGAACTCGATTGCCCGGAGTTTCGGCGCCAACCGCTCGCGAACGAAGTACTCCTGGAATGACAGGACGCCCGCATCCGTCACGAAGCGCGTTCGAACCCGCTCGTCCGTCATTGGCAGCACGCGCGCGCCGATTCCCCAGCGGCGACCCAGCTCGATTGACACCTCGGTGAGCCGGCATCCGCGCCCTAGCATCTCGGCGCGGACCAGCTGGGTGGCCAGATCCCTATCACCGATTCGAAACCACACAGCCTCGCCCAGCCTCTCCAGTGCCTCGAGCGTGTGGAAGGAGTCCCCCTTGACGCCGTATCCCACGTCCTCGTTGAAGGCGCCGGCCAGCCGGTAGAGAACCGCGTCGACGTCGGGGCTGACAAGGAGGCCCCAGAATTCGTCATCGTCGGCGGTGTTGGCGACCACCGTGAGATCGTCGTGCCCCAGCAGCGGTTGGAAGCCGGCCGCAAGCACGGCGCCTCCCGTCCCGCCGGCCAGGACCACGACCTTCATCTGAAAAGGTCGTCGGCGGCCGGCCGCAGCAGGTCACGCCCGCTCCCACTCCCATCGAGCGAGAGCCCTCTCACCACAACGACCGGGGTCCGCCGGGTCTTCCCCATCACCAGGCCCGCCGCCGCTGCGATCTCATCCGCGATGGCAAGCACCGTGGCGTGAAGCTCCTTGCCTGCATCGTCACGGCTCCCCCTCAGGTCCAACAGCGCCGGCAGACCTGACAGGCCGAGGGCCACGTTAGCGATGCCCAGTCGCCACGGACGGCCAAAAGTGTCGGAGACGATCACACCGACCGCGACTCCAGACGCTTCGCGCAGCCGGTCTCGCAGGCGTGCGGCGCTCGCGTCAGGATCGTCTGGCAGCAGCGTCACGATGTCGGAGCCTGGAATGTTCGATTGGTCGACGCCGCCATTCGCGCAGACGTAGCCATGGCGCGTTTCCGTGATCAGGACTCGCTCGGAGCGAACCACCCGGACGCTCTCGTCGAGAACGACCTGCACCAGCCTCGGATCAGGTTTGGCGATTAAGAGAGACGCAAGCCGCACCGCCTCCTCGCTCGCTGTGACCTCGCCGAGGTCGCGCAGTCGGCCCTCGGCCTTGGAGACGACCTTCTGGGCGACCACCACGACATCGCCCGGACGCAGCTCCGCCCTTGCGCTGATCAGATCGGCGAGATTGTCGCCAGGCTTGATCTCAGGCAGCCCATCGACGCCAATGAGGTCGAGGTTCAAACGACGAGCCGCGGATGCGCCAGGTCTGCCGGCTCGTCCAGGTCCAGCGCCATCGCCTCGGACCGGTGCAGCGCGAAGTTGACCCCGCTCGCCACAGCCTCGCGGCGAAACGCCTCCAGCGAGTCGGCGCCGAAGTGGAGTGCGATCGCGTCGGGAGGATGCAGATAGAGGGCGTTGGTGCCTCCTCGCCCGAGGGCCGGCACCGCGACGGCTGCGGGTGGCTCGACCCCGCCACCCGCGTCCAGCAGGTCGCGGACGGCTCGCGCTGTAACCAGCGGAAGATCGCTGGACAGCAGGACGACCGCTTTCGCGCCCCTCTCGACCGCATGCGCTATTCCCCGGTTCGCAGCCACGTTCTGACCCTCCTGTCGCTCCTCGAGGAGTGCCCTGGCGCCAAGGCTCTCGGCGAGCTCGGCAACCTCGCGGCTGCCCGCGACGACCAGGCGCTCGTCGCCGGCTGTCGCCGCACGGATGGCGCGCTCGGCATTTCGGAGCGCGAGCGCCCTGCGGGCGGTGGGTTCGAGGACCGGGCCCAACCGCTGCTTGGCCGAGTCGAGGTCCTTGACGAGGACGATCACCCAGGTTCCCCTGGCGGCGCGCCGTACCACCGGGTCTGCCGTCAGCCCCACTGCGCGCGAATCCGCGGCAGGATCTGTGTTCCGTAAAGCTCGAGAAAGCGGGCCTGGTCGTTGCCCGGCGAATGGAAGACGAGGTGGTTGAAGCCGAGCTCGAGATATGGCCGGAGCTGCTCCAGGTGCTCGTCCGGGTCGTCCGAGACCAGCCAGCGGCGATGAGCGACATCCTCCACGCCTTGCGCGAGGCGCTCCATCTCCCTGGGGTCGTCGATGCCTGCCTTGACCTCGGCGGGCAGAGCCAGGGCCGCCCAGATCTTGGTGTCCTCCAACGCGCGCGCTCGATCCCGGTCGTACGAAACTTTCACCTCAATCATCCTGTCGAGACCGGCGGCGTCACGACCGGCCTCGGCGGCGCCCTCTGCAAATGACGGCAGGAGCTGGTCGGCATAGAGCTCCATCCCCTTGCCTGACGTGCAGATCAGACCGTCGGCCACGCGCCCCGCGAACTTCGCGACCTGCGGGCCACCGGCGCCGACGTAGATCGGGACCGGCCGGTCCGGACGGTCGTAGATGGTCGCGTTTCGCGTTTGGTAATACTCGCCCTCGAAAGTCACCAGCTGTTCCGACCAGAGCTGCTTGATCAGCCGCACCGCCTCGCGCAGCCGCGCAAACCTCTCCTTGTTGTCAGGCCACTGGATACCAAGCGCGCCTTCGTTGAGGTGCTCACCGGTCCCGACTCCGAGGATCACGCGCTCCGGGTACAGGGATCCAAGCGTCCCGAAAGCCTGGGCGACGACCGCAGGGTGATAGCGGAACGTCGGTGTCGCCACCGACGTGCCGAGCACCACCCGTCGCGTTCTCTCTCCCGCCGCCGCAAGCCATGCGAACGCGAAGGGGGCATGCCCGTCGGAATGCCGCCACGGCTGAAGGTGATCGCTGACGAACACGCTGTCGAATCCGCGCTCCTCGGCTGCGATCGCAAAATCCAACAGCGTGCGTGGAGCGAACTGCTCAGCCGAAGCCTTGTACCCGAGTCTCAACATCTCAGGACGGCCTCAGCGCCTGTAGTAGCGATTCCAGCTGAAGCCGACGCCGCCGACAGCGGCAGCGACGACAACCACGCCGAGCGCGATGAGAGAGTGACTGTCGAAGTTCGCCACTCCGGCCACGAGGAGCAGTGCGAGTGCGCCGACGGCGAGCAGCATCATGACCACCATCGTGATGGCGCGGTGGAGCTTCATCCCGCCCTAGCTTACCGGCGCACCTCGGGCCGCGCCCCCTGTAGTGTCGGCACGTGGCGACGGACGAGGCCAGGATCCTCCATCTCGAAACGGTGACCTCGACTCAGGACGTGGCGCGCGACCTGCCGATCGGCTCGGTCGTGATCGCCGACCATCAGAGTCTGGGCCGCGGGAGGCTCGAGCACAGGTGGGAGGCGCCGCCCGGAACCGCCCTCCTGGTGTCGTTTGCGCTTGCCCCCAACCCCCTCCTCAGTCTCGCCGCAGGCGTGGCCGCGGCCGAGGCCTGCGCTGACGGCGTGCGCCTCAAGTGGCCGAACGACCTCCTCCTCGGAAACCGAAAGGTGGGCGGCATCCTGGTGGAGGCCACGTCCACCAAGGCTATATGCGGCATCGGCATCAACCTCAGCTGGGCGCCGGACGGAGCCGCCTGCCTCGGCCAGCCTCGCGATCTGCTCATGGCGAGGCTGCGGCCCGCCGTCGAGAGATGGTGCTCAGCGCCGCCTGAAGAGGTGCTTGAACGATGGCGCGTGCTCTCCGACACGCTCGGCCGCCGAGTCCGCGTCGAGCTGCCGGATCGCGTTTTCGAAGGCATCGCTCAGGACGTCAACGCGCATGGCGAGCTGATCGTGGATGGAGGCGCTGTCAGCGCGGGGAGCGTCACCCACCTGTAGGGCGCTGAAGTAGGAGCTGCACCGCGCTGACGATCTCCGGCAGCACCTCGCCCGAGCGGCCATGGATCACGACCTCGGCGAGAGCATCGATGGGGGTCGGCTCGGCGTTGACGATGATCAAGCGCGCCCCGGACCTCACCGCGGCCAGCGGGATGTCGGCGGCCGGGCGGACGGCCAACGATGACCCGACGACGAGCATGACGTCCGCGTTGCGGGCAAGGGTGAACGCTGCCTGCAGCGCCACGGCCGGCATCGGCTCGCCGAACAACACGACCGTCGGCTTGAGGAAGACGCCCCCGCAGACCTTGCAGCGGGGCGGCATCTCGACCTCCAACCTGGACTGGACGTCCGAGCGCGGTTCTCTGATGCCGCAGTCCAGACACTCGACGGTTCGACTCGATCCGTGGACCTCGATAACGCGCCGGCTGCCCGAGTCCTGGTGGAGGCCGTCCGTGTTCTGAGTCACGATGGCCAGAAGCCTGCCTGCCTCCTCGAGGGCTGTGAGGGCCAGATGGCCGGCGTTCGGTCGGGCCGCGAGCGCCACGCCGCCACGCTCCTTCGACACGCGCCAGTAGGCCGCCGGGTCCTCGAGGAAGGCGTCGATCGAAGCGACCTTGACGGGGTCGTACTTCGTCCACAGGCCTCCCTGGCCCCGAAAGGTGGGGATTCCGCTTTCGGCTGAGACGCCCGCGCCTGTCAGCGCCAGACCAGCACGAGCAGCCGAAAGCAGCTCGGCGGCGCGCCGGACCGTCATGCGTCCGTGGTCTGTGCCGACGCGAACACGCCCTTCTGGGCGTGCTTCTGTTTGCTGGTTTCGTATGAGTCGAGCGCAGCGTTGGTTGGAATCTCCACCCAAGGCGACTCGCGCGTTTCGCGGATTGCGCTCACCTTCAGCACGCGAAACTTCTCGGCCGACTTCCCCTTGAGCTGAAGGCCGGGCATCTCGTCCACCGCGATGTAGTCAGAGCAGGCCTCGAACGTCGGCCAGCCGATGAGCAGGTTGAACGCGGGGGCGGCGCTGCAGAATCGCGCGGCGGTGTTGACCGTGTCGCCGAGGGCCGTGTACTGAAGACGATCCTTACTACCCATGTTGCCCACCACGGCCGGGCCCGTGTTGACACCGATGCCCCAGCTGACCGGAGGCAATCCGTGCTCGGCGAGCTTGGCCTGGAGAGCGGGTGCCTGAGCGATCAGGTCATACGCGCACCGCAGGGCGAGGAGGGCATGGTTGGGTTGCAAAACGGGGGCATTCCAGAGCGCCACGATCTCGTCACCGACGTATTTGTCGATGGTGCCGTCCCACTTGAGGATCAGCGCGCTCATGTCGTCCAGATAGTGCTGGATCACCGACATCACATCCTCTGCGGCCATCGCCTCAGACATGGCCGTGAAGCCGCGGATGTCGACGAACAGAAGCGTCAGATCGCGCCGCTCACCCTTCGAGATGATGTCGCCGACGGAGTGCGTCGCGGCAAGCTGCCGCACGATGCGCGGATCGACGTAGTGGCCGAAGATGCGCTCCACCTTGCGCCGCTCCCGGTCCTCTAGAACATAGCGCGCCGCCATCGAGAAGGACGCCGAGAGGACGATCGCGATCGGAGCGTACAGAGGATCGGCCAGGTAACCCGATCTGCCCAGCAACACGATCCCGCCGTAATAGGCCACGAGCAGTCCGCCGGTGAAGATGACAGCGATCCGGAAAGTCAGCACGTAGACGACTACCGCAACGAGGAGGGCCAGGAGGATGATCGTCAGCAGCATCGAGCTGCCGGGCTGAACGCGAACATAGCGATCGGTGAGGACCGTGGTCATGGCGTCGCCCTGGATCCGGTAGCCGTAGTTCTGGTTGTCGAGCATGCAGTGGGGCCGGCTCGGCGGGCAGAAGCTCGAGTCGTGGCGGAACGCGACGGCTTGCGAGTAAACGTCGCCGGCGTCGATCAGCTTGGTGCCCACGACGACGATATGTCCGGTGATCAGGTCCGGATGGGGACAGCTGGAGTTGAAGGCATCCTGGTAGCTGCAGCTGGGCCCGCCGCCCCGCGTGAAATTGATCAGCATCTGGTTGCCGGCGAGTGGGATCTGGTGGGTCCCAAAGGTGGCCTGGCTGCCATCCGCGCTGACCTGGAGCGCATCGGTGATTCCCTGTGAGATCCGCAACGCCTGGAGGAAGGCGGGCTCATCGGCCTCGTTCTCAGGACATGTCGCGCTCGGGTCGGGGCGCAGCACGACCCCGCGCACGTTGTTGGCATCGTCCGGGTTGGCCAATCCGCGCTCCCCCACCGCAGCGGCTACGCCCGCGAACTCCGGCCTTGGCGAATCGTCGGCGGTACAGACGAGGACGACGTTGCCCGCCGCCTTGATCGCCTGCGTGAGCGGAGCGTCGGTGCCGACGTGCAGCTCAGGATCGGGACCCGTGAGGTGGTCGAGGACGATGTCGAACAGGATCACCTTGGGATGAAGGCTCGCGAGGTAATTGATGACCTTGGCATGAGCCGCGTTGTTGAAGGGGTACGAACCGATGGCCTTCTGCGAATCGGAGTCGATCGCGATGAACGTCACGCTCTGGTCTGGCGCCGGCGCGGGGAACAGCTGATCCTGGGCGGCGAAGAAGAGCGCGTTCACGACACCACTGGCGCTGAACAGCGCGACCAGCAGCCCGGCCAGGAGCCCCGCGAGCACGAAGCGCCAGGCCAAACGCCAGTCGCCGACACGCTCGCGGATCATGCGCCGGTATGTTAGGTGCCGTGCGGCTGGGTGTCCCTGAATCGCGACGGACGCTCGCGATTTACGTCGCGGCCGGCGCCTCGTTCGCCGCATTGTCCGCGCGCGGACTCACCGTGCCGCTCTACGCGCACGAGCTTGGGGCCGACCGCTTCCAGGTCGGAGCCCTCTTCTCGGTAGCGACGCTGGCGGCAGCTCTCCTATCGATGCCGTCGGGGGTCCTGATCGACCGTTTCGGGACCCGGACGCTGCTCGTGCTCTCAATCATCATCGCTGCGGGTTCGCAACTGGCGATGGCCGCGACCACGAGCGTGGCGCCGCTGTTCCTGTGGCAGATCGTCGGTGGGCTCGGCGGCGGTGCCCAGCAGGCCGCGCTCTTCAGCGCGATCACGGCCCTCGTGCCGAGCGGCCGGCTCGGCCGCGCCATGGGCTGGCTGACCTTTTCCATGCAGGCCGGTTTCTTCATCGGCCCTTCGATCGCCGGGATCGCCCTGCAGTGGATCGACCTACGGACCGACATCGCGGTCACCACCGCGCTGCTCGTCTTCGCGATCCCGGGAGCGCTGGTTGCGAGCAGCGCCCCACAGTCGGGCACACGGCTGGCGCTGATGCAGCCGCTGCGCGCGCTCGTCGCACAGCCCTCGTTCGTCCCGGTAGTCATCGGCCTGGTCTCGGCCACGCTTGCGTGGGGTACCGTCGGCGCCTTCCTGCCGATCTTTGGGAAGGAAAGCCTCGGCCTTGCCAGCTCGCAGGTGGGCCTGCTGCTGGCCATCCAGGCGGTGGCCAACGGGCTCGCCCGCCTGCCCGGAGGCAGGCTGGTGGACCGGGCCAAACATCGATGGCCGATCGTCTTCGCCGGGGTCATGATCTGGGCGGTCGCGGCCATCGTCCTCGGCCACTTGCACGGCCTCTGGGTTCCGATGGTCCTCCTGGTCATCGGCACGCCTTTCATCGCCACGGCCTACGTCGCCATCGGAGTCGTCTTCGGTGATCTCTCGGCCGCCTCGACGCGTGGAGTCACGATGGGCGCCTACGGGACGGTGCTCTTTCTCGGCCTGGCGGCCGGCCCGCTGGTCTTCGGGCCGATCGTCCAGTCCTTCGGTTACGCGGCAGGCTTCACCTCCTGCGCCGTCGTGTCGATGGCGCTGGCCCTCGTGATGGCCGCCTTCCACGCCGAGCCTTTGCGGAGGCGCTCTACGATCCCCATGCCGCCGCCCGCGCCCGGCACCTAGCCCCGGCGCCCGACCACCGACGCGTCCGCTCAGGACGGTTGAAGGGCCTCGCGGTATTCGGTGAGCAACCTGTGGTGGCTGGGAAACGCAAGCGGGGGCAGCGCGTCGAGCGGAAAGACCCCGACCTCCAGCATCTCCGATCCGGCGCTCGGCCGGCCACCGTCAGCGAGCCTGGCCTGGTAGGCGATTCCGATCATGCTGGGAGCACTCCGCTTGGCGATGTGGTACACGCCGATGAGCCGGGTCAGCTCGACCGTGGCGCATATCTCCTCAAGGCATTCGCGGATCGCCGCGTCCCGCGGGTCCTCGTCGTGGTTGACAAACCCGCCCGGCAGGCACCACAGGCCGAGGCCGGGCTCGATCGCCCGGCGGCCGAGCACCACGCCGCCCTCCATCGCTATCACCACCGCGGTCGAGACCTTGGGGTCGCGCCAGAGCACGAAGTCGTCATTGGGACACGCCTCGACGTCCCGCCCCTCGATCACGCGTATGACCAACGCAGTCCCGCATTTCAAGCAGTAATGCCCCACCCTCGAACTTTACGTCTCCCAGCTAGCGTGGCAGGGTTGGCCGGGGTCCCCCCGGCCATAACTTTGTCTCTGACCACTTCCAATCGTCGCGAGGAGAAACTAGTTCTGAATTAATTCCATCGATATGCCGGAAAGAGAGCATGAGGGAAAACCATCCGGGTTTTCCCTCATTACGGAACCATCCGGGCTCCCTCTCATACTTTTTGCGCCGCCTTCATGTCAGCCACCCGCACCTGGTTGCGGCCGCCCTGCTTGGCGGCGTAGAGGGCCTGGTCCGCGCGCTCCATCAACGTAGTGAAGAGAGCCGGCTCGGCGGTGGCCGCGACACCGATGCTGATCGTCAACTTCAACCCGCCGGGGAACGTCGCCGCCGCGACCTTGGCGCGGATGCGCTCGGCGAGGGTCCGCGCGCCCTGCTCGGTGGTCTCGTGAAGGATGATGCCGAACTCCTCGCCACCATAACGGGCGCAGACATCCGATTCCCTCGCGCCCGAAGTGAGGATCGAGGCCAGCTCGTGCAGCACCGCGTCACCGTTCAGATGGCCGAAGGTGTCGTTGACCTGCTTGAAGTGATCGAGGTCGATCATCAGGAAGGCGATGCTCTTGTGGTACCGCCGCGCCCGGTGCATCTCCTGAAGGTAGCGCTGGGCCAGGGCGCGGCGGTTTGGAAGCTTGGTCAGCTCGTCGGTGAGCGCGTTCTCCTCCTGGGCCTGGAACAGCTGGGCGTGCCGGATCGCGATCGCGCCCTGGGAAGCCACCCCGGTGAGCAGGTCGGCCTGGTCCTCGGTGATGTCCCTCCAGGCGTTCAGGTAGAGCTCCATCGCCCCCATCAGCTGGCCCGCCCGCTGCATGGGTACCACCAGCACGTGCTGCGGATGGCCCCCGGCTTCGAGGCCGGGCGATGCCTCGTCGGCGAGCTTGAGCACCAGCGGGCGCATCGCGGCCAGCGCGGTGCTGAGCGGCTCCTCGTCCAGGTGGCGGACGGCGCCCTTCGCGCGGTTGACCAGGTTGTACTCGGCCTGGCGGCGCATCTCGGCCTTGCCGGGAGTGACCAGGTACATGGCGCCGGCAACTGCGCCCATGATGCGCCCGGCGTGCGTCAGGGCCACGTTCAGGACCTCCTCGAGCGAGAGGGAGGAGTTGACCGCGGAGGCGATCGCCAGCAGGAGCGCCGCCCGGTCGCGCGCGCCGCTCTCGTCCTCGAGGGCGGCCTGAAGCTCACGGGTCGTCCGCCGCAGCCGCATCAGAGACACGGTCAGCAGGACGAACGCGACGACCAGCAGAACAGACGTGACGAGTAGGACGCTCGCTAGATCCACGACCCCTCCCGGTTCGAGTTGCCTTAGGTTAACGTCCCGGTCCGCCGCCTTGTTCAGGCTATACTCGGCCCGACCTGGAGCCGATCTCTTTCGACGACCTCCCCCTCGGCGGCGAGTGGACGACCCGGCGGCGGACCATCTCCGAATCCGAGATCGCGCTGTTTGCCGCCGTGGCC
>JBGPOC010000021.1:0-13313 GCA_041487825.1 Candidatus Dormibacteraceae bacterium
GCCCTGCTGGACGACCAGGGTCCGATCGCGACCGTAAGTGAGGCGCTTCACCGCCTGGGCCACGGGAAGCCAGACCAGCTTGTCGACCTCGATGCCCGGGCGGAAGCGTCCACCGCGGACCTCCATCACCCAGTAGCAGGCGACCTTGTTGCGGCCGCGGCGGTCGACATAGGCCGTGCAGCCCAGCGGGCGCAGCAGCTCGCACTTGAAGCCGGTCTCTTCTCTGACCTCGCGGAGCGCGCAGTCTTCGGGAGATTCGTTCGGCTCGACCTTGCCTTTCGGCAGCGTCCAATCGTCGTAGGCCGGGCGGTGGATGACGGCGATCTCGGTCTCATCGGATGGGCCGGTCCTGCAGACGACGCCGCCTGCCGCCCTGATCACATTCACATCGGTCACATCGAGGATCTTTGTTGCCACCGTTGCTCCTTCGTCTGCTGAAACGTTTGTGCTACGCGATTCCTCTATTCAAATTCTGTCACTTGTCGGCGTGAGGGAGAGTTTAGCTTGCGGACCGTGCACATCGACGGTTTTCTTTCGGCGTTAACCGCGCAACCCGGCAGTGTTGAGGATCGCGAAAGCAACCCAGGCGATGAGAGCCGCCGCGGGTATCGTGACGATCCAGGCTGCGGCGATGTTCGCGCCGAGGCCCCAACGCACAGCCGAGAGCTTTCGACTCGCCCCGACTCCCATCACCGCCCCGGTGATCACGTGTGTTGTGCTGACCGGAAGGCCGACGAACGTCGCCGCCTGGATGACGCTGGCGCCCATCAGCTGCGCGGCCATGCCTGTGGCGGGCTCAAGCTTGAGGATGCTCCAGCCCAGCGTCCGAATGATCCGCCAACCGCCGGCATAAGTACCGAACGCGATGGTCACAGCTGACAGGACCACCACCCAGAGTGGAACCTGAAAGTGACTCAAGTCGCCGGAGGCAATGAGAGCCAGGGTGATTGCCGCCATGGTCTTCTGTGCGTCGTTCGCCCCGTGTGAGTACGAGAGCAGCGCGGCGGTGAACACCTGCAGGGTTCGAAACGTCCGGTTGACCGGAGCAGGCCGCAGGCGCAGGCGGTAAACGACCAATACCAGCAAGATCGAGAAGATCGCAGCGGTGAGGAAACCCAAGGGCGGTGAGATGAGCAGACTGGCGACCTGCTTGCCCAGCGCTGACCACTTGACTCCGTCGAGACCCCCCGCAGCGGCGATACCTGATCCGCACAGCCCGCCGATCAGCGCATGTGTCGAGCTGCTCGGCAACCCCAGGTACCACGTGATCAGGTTCCAGCAGATCGCACCAAGGAGCGCCGCCATCACCACAACCAGCCCGGGCTTGATGGCCAGGGTGCTGGCGATTGTGTTGGAGACCTTGGCCTGGAAGAACACGACGGTGACCACCGCACCGATCAGGTTGAAAACAGCTGCGAGCCCGACGGCGGCATGAGGAGACAACGCTCGAGTTGAGATCGAGGTGGCGATGGCGTTGGCGGTGTCGTGGAACCCGTTGGTGAAATCGAATACGACCGCGATGCCTATGGTCACCCAGAGGAGGATCGCGGTTTCACGCATTCTTGATCGACATCGTCTCCATCACGTTGGCCGCATCCTCACAGGCGTCCATGGTGGCTTCCAGCAGGTCATAGACGTCCTTCCATTTGACGAGCTCGGCAGCGTCGCTGATCTTCGAGAACAGCTCGCCGATGGCTTCGCGGGTGATTCTGTCGCCTTCGTTTTCAAGCCGGTGGATCTCCAGCCGATGGGGCTTGAGATCATCAAAACCCTCCAGCCGGTCCAGGGCCGCGGCGAGCTCGACACCCGCCTTGACGAGGTGGTCCCCCATCGACTTGGCGGCCTCCGAGATCGGGCGAACCTGATACAGGTCGATCTTGTCGCCGGTCTCTTCCGCCAGGTCGACCACGTCATCCAGGCTCGACGCGAGCAGCAGGACGTCTTCCTGATCGATCGGGGTCACGAAGGTGTTGTTGACCAGGTTGTGTATCTGGTGAGTCACGTCGTCGCATTGATGCTCGAGATCACGCAAGCGCACATGGCGGCTCTTGCCTTCGAGCAGGGACTTGCTCAGCTCGGTCAGCGTCTCGCTGACGAGCTCTCCCTGTTTGCGGAAGAGATCGTAGAGCCGCCGCCCTTGGGGTATGAGGGTCAGTTTCATCTACGTCCTCCAGCATGAAGCCTAGGCATCGGCGGGATAAGGCGGCGCCAGCCCTCCACCATTCTCGGAGCAATCGTGGCCGCCGTGCTCGGAGTGGACTATCGTCGTTGCGTGCCCACTGACGTTCGTCCGCATGTCCTGTTCGTATGCGTGCATAACGCGGGCCGCAGCCAGATGGCCGCCGCACTGTTCAACCGCCACGCCGGGGGTCGCGCCTGGGCTGATTCAGCGGGGACGCGACCAGCCTCACGAGTTCACCCCGAAGTCGTCGAGGTGATGAATGAGGTTGGTGTGGATCTTGAGACAGCCCGGCCCAGGCTGCTCACCGCCAAGCTCGCAGCGGGAGCTGTCCGGGTGGTCACGATGGGTTGTGGGGATGAGTGCCCCGTGGTGAGCGCTCCAATGGAGGACTGGGGCCTGCCCGATCCGGCCGGCCAGTCGCTGGAGGCGGTGAGGGGGATTCGCGACGATATCGACCGCCGGGTCCGCTCCCTGCTGGCGCTACTTGAGACCTGAGCCCTCAGTCGTTCTTGATGGAGATCGTCTCCATGATCTCCGCGACTGATTCGCACTCATCCAGGGTCGATTCGAGCAGCGCGTAGATGTCCTTCCATTTGATCAGGTCGGCCGGCGTCAGGTCGTTGCCGGCGAACAGCTTCTGGAGGGCGGCCCTTGTGATCTGGTCGCCCTCGTTCTCGAGACGGTGAACGTTCAGTAGCACCGGGTCGAGACCTTTGAAGTCCTCCAACATGTCAAGCGCCTTGGCAATCTCCATGCCGGCTTTGGCAAGACATTCGCCGAACTCCTTGGCCGAGTCGGTGATGGTGACGATGCCATAGAGATCGATCTTGTCCGCGACCTCCTCGGCGAAGTCGACCACCTCGTCGAGCGAGTGCGCGAGTAGAAGAATGTCCTCCTGTTCCATCGGAGTCACGAACGTGCGGTTGGTCAAGTTGTAGATCTCGTGAGTTACGTCATCGCACTCATGCTCGAGATCCCGAAGGCGAGGATGGCGGGAGCGTCCTTCGAGCAGCGATTTGCTGAGCTCCGCAAGCGTTTCACTCACCAGGGCGCCCTGCTTTTGGAATAGCTCGAAGAACCGGCGCTCGCGTGGAATCAGGCTCAGCTTCAAGCTCGTGCCACTCCTCGGGCTAAGAGTATTCCAAGCCGTACCGATAAGAGAAGGACTCGCGGAACGCGCGCTTCAAAGCTGTCCCGCCAACCGGATCTGGCGGCGCAGAACCCAGCGGCTGCCCAGGTTGATCACGAGCACCATCACAACGAGCACCAGCGCGGCGCCCCAGGCCACTTGCTGGAGGTCGTTGTACGGAGTGAGCGCGTCACGGAACACAACCAGCGGAAGGGCGGACATCGAGTGAGTGGGATCCACGCTGAAGATGGGGTTGCCAAATCCAGTGAACAGAACCGGCGCCGTCTCGCCGGACGCGCGCGCGACCGCGAGCAGCGCGCCCGTGATGACTCCGGGCGCGGCCGCCGGCAGGATGAGCTGCAGCGACACGCGCCAGCGCGGCAGGCCGAGCGCCAGTCCAGACTCGCGCAAGCCGTTCGGTATGAGCCCAACCGCGCTCTCGGTGGTGCGAATGACGACCGGCAGCATCAGGATCGCCAATGCAAGGGAAGCAGACACGGCTGAGAAGTGGCGCTGCGGAACCACCATGACCGTGTACGCGAAGATGCCGAGGGCGATGGATGGAGCACCGACGAGGACATCGCTCGCGAGCCTGACCCAGCTCGCCCAGCGGGCGACCCTGTATTCGGCGAGGTAGATTCCGCCCAGCACGCCAATGGGAACGGCGGCCATGGAGGCCATGCCGACCATGATGCCGGTGCCCACGATGGCGTTCGCGACTCCACCACCAGGGATCCCGGTCGGCCGCTCCGAGTTGATGAAGAACTCCGGATGGAGGACGGAGGGTAGACCTTTTGACGCCACGAACCAGAGCACGAGCCCGAGCGGGATGAGGGCAAGCGCCGTGAGCGTGTAGATGACGCCCAGCGCGGCTCCGCTGCTCAGGCGCCGCCACGTGTTGCGGGTCATATGGTCACGCGCGCCTGGCCGGATCGGACCAGGACCAGCGCAAGCACATTCGTGGTGAGGGTCACCAGGATCAGGACGAGACCCAGCTCGATCAGCGCCGCGGGATAGAGGTCGCCAGTGGCCTCGGTGAACTCGTTGGCGATTACGCTCGCGAGCGTGTAAGCCGGGAAGAACACGGAATGGGGGATCTCGAACCGGTTGCCGATCACCATGGTGACCGCGATCGTCTCGGCGAGGGCACGACCGACCGCCAACATGGTAGCGCCGAAGATACCGGCGCGCGCCGCCGGCAGGATGACGCGCCATACCGTCTCCCACCAGGTGGCCCCGAGGGCAACAGTTGACTCTCGAAGCCCCCGTGGAACAGCGCGGATCACGTCCCTCGAGACTGCCGACAGCGTGGGGAGGATCATGATCGCCAGGACCAGCGAAGCAGTGAACAAGCTGGTCTGCCGCGGGGGTCCGCCAAGAAATCCGATGAATCCGAGGTGCTCGGAGATCGGAGCCTCGAGATGAAGCAACGTCCACGGCGCCAGCACGTAGAGCGCCCAGATCCCGTAGACCACGCTCGGAATCGCAGCTAGCAGCTCGATGCCGGTGCCCAGGGCGCCGCGGATGCCCACGGCGCCCGGCTCCGCCAGGAGGATGGCGACTGCGATTCCCACGGGAAGGGCGATGGCGATGGCGATCGCGCTGGTGACGACGGTGCCGAAGATGGCAGGCAACGCACCGAATTGCAGCGTGACCGGGTTCCACGCGGTCCCCAACAGAAAGCCGAGACCGAACTTTCGAATCGCGGGGAAGGCCTCCTGGATCAGGACGGCGACGATGAGGATCAGCGATGCAGGTGCTGCCCAGCTGACGAACGCGATGAAGGCCCGATAACGGTCGGGCGGCGTCGGGATCGGGTCTGGAGCGCTCGCGGCGCTATCGAGTGCGGCCGCCAACGTGACCCTCCTTGGTGCCGGGCGGTGTCGAGTGCTGGTTCTTGGCCAAGGCGTCTTCCACTGCGAACACCAGCCGGTCAAGGCGGTAACCGATGCCCCGCACGGTCACGATGTCGAACGGCGCGTGACCCTGGAACTTCTCGCGCAGCCAGCGGATGTGCACGTCCACCGTCTTGGGTTCGCCGTTGAACTCGCGGCCCCATACGTTTTCGAGAAGGACCTCTCGCGTGTGCACGCGGCCGGGGACGGCGAGCAGGTATGACAGGAGATCGAACTCCCGTGCCGTGAGCCTGATCTCATTCCCGTCGAGCATGACCCGCCGTGCCGCGCGGTCGATGCTGAACGTGCCGATCGAATCGTGCTCGGGGATGGCCTTGGGCTCGTTAGCCTCGGGCTGAGCGCGCCTGAGAACCGCGTTGACGCGCGCCAGGACCTCGCGGACCGAGAACGGCTTGGTGATGTAATCGTCGGCCCCCAGCTCGAGACCGACGATCTTGTCCACCTCGGCGTCCTTCGCGGTGATCATGATGATCGGCACCCGGCTGCTCTTGCGGAGAGCGCGACAGAAATCGAAGCCGCTCATCCCCGGGAGCATCAAGTCGAGAAGGATGAGATCAGGCCGTGAGGTGCGCGCCGTTCGCAGGCCCGTCGCTCCATCGCTCGCCTCCTGGACGGAGAAGCCGGCGGTGACGAGGTTGTACTTGAGCAACTCGCGAATTCCCTCGTCGTCCTCGACCACGAGCACTCGGCCCGCGGTGGCGCCGTGGGCTCCGCGGCTCACCCCAGCTCGACCACCCGGCCGGTCTCCAGGAAGACGATGTCCTCGGCGACGTTCGTCACACGGTCTGCAATCCGTTCGAGGTTGTGCGCGACCAGCATCAGCGTCACCGCGCGCAGCGCGCCATCGGTGTCCGTCTTGCCGGAGCCAATCTCGGCCACCAGCTCCTCGAACACGCGGTGATAGAGCCGATCGATCTCGTTGTCCCGACCGGCGACCTCACGAGCATGTATCTCGTTCTCCTCGATGAGCGCCTCGAGGATGTCGTGCACCTGTCCGATGGCCAGCTCGCCCATGAGGCCAAACTCTGCGCGCAGCGGTTTGTCCGGCAGTCCGATAAGCGTGCTGGTCATTCGCGCGATGCGGACTGCGTAGTCCCCCATGCGCTCGAGCTCGGTCGCGATGTACTGGATACCCATCAGGTGGCGCAGATCACGCGCCACCGGCTGCTGGGTGGAGATCACCATGAAGACCTGCTCGCGGATCTGCCTGAAGAGCTCATTCAGGTACTGGTCCTGGGTGCGCACCTTCTCCGCCGCTGGCCCATCACGCCTCCGAAGCGCATCCAGGGCGGCCTCGATCTGCGATTCGACAAGCGTCCCCATGCGAACGAGCGACTCGCGAAGGCTCGCGAGCTCCTTCTCAAAAGTCAGTCGAGGCAATGGATCGCTACCCGAACCGACCGGTGATGTAGGCCTCGGTCCGGTCGTCCTGGGGCTGGTTGAAGAGATCGGCGGTGGGGGCGAACTCGATCAGCTCGCCATAACGGTGATCGGTGTTCATGAGCATGTAAGCGGTGAAGTCCGACACGCGCGCCGCCTGCTGCATGTTGTGCGTGACGATGACGATCGTATAGTCGCGCGCAAGCTCCACCATCAGGTCTTCGATCTTCAGGGTCGCCACGGGGTCGAGAGCCGAGCACGGCTCGTCCATGAGAATCACGTCCGGGCTGACCGCCAGGCATCGGGCGATGACCAGGCGCTGCTGCTGCCCACCCGAAAGGGAGGTTGCCGGCGCGTCGAGACGATCCGACACCTCGTCCCACAGCGCGGCGCTCTCGAGGCTGCGACGGACCGTCTCCGCGATCTTCGCGGAGCTCCAGCCGAGCAGCCGGGGCGCGAAGGCAACGTTGTCTCGGATCGACATCGGGAAGGGGCTCGGCCGCTGAAACACCATGCCGACCTTCTGTCGCAACGCGAGCAGCTTCCTGGTCGTGATCACGTCCTCTCCGTCGAGGATCACCGACCCCTGCGCGCGCGCGCTCGGCACAAGGTCGTACATGCGGTTGAAGACCCGAAGCAGGGTGGTCTTGCCGCAGCCGGACGGTCCGATGATTGCTGTGATGCGCTTTTCGGGGATGTCGAAGGTGACGTCCTTGAGCGCCTGCGTCCGGCCGTAGAAGAACGAAAGGCCTCGCACCTTGAACTTCGCGGGAGCCGCGCCGGGCACGGCCCTGAATTCCGGCCTGCCGATCTGAGCCATCGGCTGAATCATGGGCCTGTAGTGAGCCACCCCGCCTCAAGGATATCCACCGCCGGGTTAAGGGCTGTTTATGGACTCGTTAAGAGTTCCGTGGGAGGGCGATCGTGAAGACCTGGCCGCCGTCGCGGGCGGTCTCGGTCCAGATGCGGCCGCCGAGCACCTGCACCAGGTGCTTGGTGATCGCCAGCCCCAGGCCGAAGCCGCCGGCCTCGCGCGGGCGCGCCCGATCCACCTTGTAGAAGCGTTCGAAGACTCGGCTCCAGTGCTCCGGGGAGATGCCGGGGCCGTGGTCGCGAACACTGATGTGGATCTCGTCGCTTGAGATCTCGGCGTGGATGTCGATGGAGGTGTCCGGCGGTGAGAACTTGGCGGCGTTGTCGAGCAGGTTGTCCAACGCCTGCACCAACTTCGGCCGGTCGGCGGTCATGGAGAGAGGGGCCGGGATGTCGGCGTTGACCGGCCGGTCGATGCCCAGCCGAAAGACGCTCTCTCGCACCAGTTCCCCGAGGTCGAACTGCGTCGTCTCGACCGCCATCGAGTTGGATTCGATGTCCCCGAGCTGGCGAAGGTTGTCGATGATCTTCGTCAGCAGGTCGGCCTCCTTGACCACCCGCTCGGCGAAACGGTGGCGGTCCTTCGGTGCCGGATCACCCAGGAGGCTTTCGGCCGCAAGCCGCAGGGACGTGAGGGGAGTCTTGAGCTCGTGCACGAGGTTGGCGACGAACTCCTGGCGCACCGTCGCAAGGCGGCGCAGCTCGGTGACGTCGGTGAGGAACATCAGGGTTTGTCCTGGTCGCGTGCCCGGGACAAGCGTGCAAAGCACGATGCGCCGGTGGTGGACCAGGTTGGCTTCTGCATGCTTGTCTCCCGCCGCCAGCACGTCCACGAGGCGGGCTTCAAGCGTCACCTCCACCAGGCTGTCCGGCAAGCGGGCGGGATCGATCTCGAAGAAGGTCCGAGCTGCGTCGTTGGCGTCGATCACGCCTCGCTCGGCATCGATCAGCAGCGCCATGACCGGAGCGGCCTCCAGCACCTCCGCGAAAGAGTTGATCGCCGGCACAGACGGCTGAACGTCATCGGCGCGGCGTCGTCGATCCCAGATCACGGCCGGAGTATATGAGGGCCTCGCGCGAGCGAACGCATAAGGCGCCGTTAACCCTCGTTTAAACGGCGAGCCATAACGTGGACCCCGTCATCAATCGGTTCATCAGGAGGGGTTCGATGGTTTCAGTGAGACCTTTGGGGCGGGCGCTGCTTGTGGGACTGTCGGCCGCCATCGTGGCCGCAGCCTGTGGCAGCACGGGCACCTCGACTTCTCCCGTCGGCAGCGGCGCTCTGACCGGTGCGGGTTCCTCGTTCACCGCGCCCTTCTACACGAAGGCATTCATCGCCTACACGCAGAAGTACCCGGCGGTCACGGTCAACTACCAAGGGGTCGGCTCAGGCGCCGGCATCCAGCAGTTCATCAAGCAAACCGTCGACTTCGGCGCCAGCGACGTGCCCATGGGCGCCACCGACATTGCGTCTGCCGGTGGAGCGGACAGCCTGGTCCAGTTCCCAACCACGCTCGGCGTCGTGTCGATCGCGTACAACCTCTCGGGGGTCAGCAAGCTTCAGCTGGACGGGCCCACGCTCGCCAACATCTATCTCGGACACATCACCAAGTGGAACAACCCAGCCCTCACCGCGCTGAACCCGGGCGTCAATCTTCCCAACTCGGCCATAACGGTCGTTCGCCGCTCAGACGGCAGCGGCACCTCCTACATCTTCACGGACTACCTGGCGAAACAGTCGGCCGAGTGGAAGACGAAGGTGGGGGTGGCCAAGTCGGTCAGCTGGCCGGTCGGCGTCGGAGGCAGCGGCAACCAGGGCGTCGCCCAGGGTGTGATCTCGACCGCAGGGGCGATCGGCTACGTCGAGCTCGCCTACGTCGTTCAGGCCAACATGACCCAGGCATATCTCAAGAACCAGAGCGGTAGTTTCGTGCAGGCGTCGCTGGACGGGGCGGGCGCCGCCGCGGCCCAAAAGCCGACGTTGAGCGCAACGGACTTCTCCATCACCGACGAGCCGGGCGCCACGACGTATCCGATTGCAGGGTTCACGTGGGCCTTTGTTCGCACCTCGATCGGCGACACCCAGAAGGGAAAGGCTCTTGCCTTCCTCTTCAAGTGGTTGGTGACTGATGGCCAGTCGTACGCGACCGGTCTCCAGTACGCCCCTCTTCCAGCCAGCGTGCAAACCCTCGCGCTGACGAACCTCAAGCTGATCAAGGCTGGAGGGACGGCCGTTCTCGGTTAGGAGACAGCGACCGCGATTCGACGGCGCGGGGTTGGGCCCGCGCCGTCTTGTTTTCGCCGGATCGCCTTAACAGGCTGGGTTGTTGGGCGTGATCGAAATGCGTAGCCTGCCCGCAAGGTGCGCTGGGCTCGGGGGCATTCAGAAAGGCCCATCCTCATCGCCGCTTTGCGCGCAGGAAGCCCACGGGACAGGGAGGGCCCGCGGCACCAATGCGTTGTGTGGCGGCTACAGCGGCTTGCGCGCCGGGACGCCGGGGCGTCGAGGGTAAGCTGCCGGGGTCGGGCGCACCTTGTCGATGACCACGACGGTGCCGGCGTTGCGGGCGTGTGAGGGCGCGGGGTGGATGGTCGCCAGCTTCCCGCCCATCACCTCGATGGCATGGCCGGCCGACTCCAAGTCCTCGCTCCCGGTCTTCTGCGCCAGCAGCCTTCCGCCGACCCGGACCAGGCCCAGGCACAGCTCGGCCAGCACGGGCATGGGCGCCAGGGCGCGGGCGACCGCGACGTCGAACGCCTCGCGTAGGCGCGGATCGTGCCCCGCCTCCTCCGCCCGCCTGGCCACGACCTCCACCCCCTCCAGGCCAAGGGTTGCGCACGCATGGACCAGGAACGCCGCCTTGTCCTGGTCGGCTTCGATCAGCGTGAGCTGGAGGTCCGGCCGGGCGATCTTGAGGGGGAGGCCGGGCAGGCCGGCGCCGGAACCCACGTCCACCACCTTGCGGGCGTCCCCGAGGTACTCGAGCAGGACGAGGCAGTCCTCGATCAGGGCGGGGTCCGGGCGGCTCACCAGCCCGGGCCACTCCGAGATCATCCTAGCGAGCTCAACCAGCTTAGAATCGTTCACGACATGCCCATCTACGAGTATCGGTGCGAGAGCTGCTCTGAGACGTTCGACGTCCTGACCAGGTTCGCAGAGAGGGACCAGGCGCAGGTGTGCCCGGCATGCGAGTCGACCAGGACACGGGTGCTCGTCTCGAGCTTCGCCTTCGCAGGCACCGGCGAATCGTCTTCGGCTTCCGACCTCGGGAGCGGAGAGAGCACCGGTGGCTGCTGCGGTGGGTCGTGCGGCTCCTGCGGCTCCAGCCCGAACTAGCGCACTAGCTTGCTGTACCCGGTCACGTACCGGGTCAACGCCGCCGGCCATATGGAGGTGGGCGGGTGCGACCTTGTCGATCTGGCTCATCGACACGGCACGCCGCTCTACGTGTATGACGAGGCGACGGTGCGCCAGCGAGCCTCCGAGTACGTCGCTGCGATGGCCTCGGGCGGTCAGGTCCTCTACTCAGCCAAGGCGTTCGCGTCCCCGCGATTCCTGCGGGTCGTCGCTGAGGAGGGGCTGGGCCTTGACGTAGTTTCCGCAGGTGAGCTTGATCTTGCGCTCAGGTCACAGTTCCCGCGGGACCGCATTCACTTCCTCGGCAACAACAAGAGCCGCGAGGACCTCGATGCTGCCTATCGGGCCGGCGCCACCATCGTCATCGACGGAGCGCACGAGTTCGAGCTGATCCAGGACGTCGTCCCGGTCGGTAAGCGGACACCGGCGATGCTGCGAATCTCGCCCGGCGTCAAGCCCGACACGCACGATCACATCTCGACGGGCCAGCTCGACTCGAAGTTCGGTTTCTCGATCGAGTCGGGCGCCGCTCGAAAGGCCGTCGAAGACGCGCTTCGCCATCCGCGCCTTGAGCTGGTCGGCCTGCACTCGCACATCGGCTCGCAGATCTTCGCTCTCGGCGCTTATGAGCGGGCGATGGCGATCATGCTCGATCTCCTCGTTCAGCTCCGCGACGATCTGAGCTTCGAGCCCCGCAAACTGGGGGCCGGCGGCGGCCTGGGCATCGCTTACACGCACGCCGACGATCCACCCACGCCGCGCCAGTTCGTCGAGACCGTGCGCCACGCTCTCGAATCGGGCTGCGCGTCTCGAGGTTTGAAGGAGCCACTGCTCGTCGTCGAGCCGGGCCGGTCGATCGCGGGCCCGGCGGGTGTCGCCCTGTACACGGTCGGCTCGATCAAGGACATCCCGGGCGTTCGGCGTTACGTCGCGGTCGATGGCGGCATGGGCGACAACATACGGCCCAAGCTCTACGGTGCCCGTTACGAGGCGGTGCTCGCCTCAGCCCCCGATCGCGCCCCTGACGGGAAGGTGACCATCGCGGGCAAGTACTGTGAATCGACGGACATCCTGATCACCGACATCGAGATGCCGGATCTAAAGACCGGCGATGTCATCTGCGTACCCGCCGCCGGCGCCTATTGCCTGGCGATGGCGAGCAACTACAACGGCATGCCGCGTCCGGAGGTGCTCATGGTCCGCGACGGCGAAGCATCTGTGATGCGGCGGCGGGAGACCCTGGACGACCTGGTCGCCACCGAGGTCTTCTAGCGCTTTCTCGAGGCTACCTCTGCACGAGCACAGGTTTTGCCGCGCACTGGTTCGACGTGGGCTGGACGCTCGGCCCGAGGTAGCTGCACGCGACGATCTCCGCGCCGCCCGGACTCGCGCCGGACGGGATCCTGACCGTGACCGCGAAGGTCCCGTCCCCACGCACCGCGATCGGCGTGGCGACGAGGAGGCGCCGCGTCGAACCCTGGTAAATGGCGACGGTCGCGCGCTTGCTGGTGTCGAAGTCGTGTCCCGAGATGGTCAGTGGCCCGCCGATCTTGACGATGCTTGCGGACAACGATATTGAAGGCCGGCTTGCGGTCGGCGTCGGCGAGGGGCTGGGCGATGGCGCGAGGGCTGCGGTCACGAGCAGGGTCGCACTCGCATGGCAGGACCCATTCCAACAGACGCTGATGGTGTGATTGCCGATATCAGTGTCAGACGGCACAGTGATTTCGACACTGACATTCCCGCTGCCGTCGGCGGTGAACGGAAACGTGTGCCGAATGCTGAGGAGGTCGATTTCGCCGGCCTGGTTCGCCGGCAGATGGGCCGCGGTCACCGTCAGGCTGTCGCCAGCCCGAACGCTGGCGGATGACAGCGACACCGTCGGCTGGGGTGAACCCGTCGACAGGAAGCCGACAACACCCACGATGAGAGCGAGGAGGGTGAGCACGGCGAGCGCGGCGATCATGAAACGCCGCATCCTCGACCTTCTCCTGGCGGCGACATCACCGCCCTGAGGCCAGACAGGGCTCGGCACAGTGACGGGAGGCGGAGCAAACAGAGGCGCGAAGTCGGCACTCTGGCGTGGTGGTGCCATGGCAACCGTTCGCTCGACCGAGGGTGGCGCCTTGCTTCCGAGTGCCGAGGCCAGTGCGGTCACGAACGCCTCACAGGTGGCCCAGCGCGCCCGCGGATCTTTCGCGAGCCCTCGCATGATGACGGCATCGACGCTCTCGTTCAGGTCCGTCTTGAGCGCGCTGGGCAGCGCCGGGTCATAGTGCACGTGCGCGTACAGCAGCTCGATCACGCCCTGGCCTTCGAACGGGATCGAGCCCGTGAGCATCTCGTAGGCGATCGTGGCCAGGGAGTAGCGGTCTGCCGCCGGACCGACCTCGTGGCCGGTCACCTGCTCGGGCGCCATGTAGGCCGGCGTGCCGGTGGTGACGCCGGTCATCGACTTCACCGACGAGCCCTGGA
>JBGPOC010000022.1:0-13138 GCA_041487825.1 Candidatus Dormibacteraceae bacterium
CCCGCCACCACCGGTTCGCTGGTGCTGGAGGCAGAGATGATCAAGGAGCACGAGTTCTGGTTCCAGCAGTGGGCGTCCTCGAAGGTAAGCGTGGCGGCGGCGGTCTGGAGGGCGAGCTACGACCTGAGCGCTGTGCCGGCGGGCTGGGTCAGAGGCAAGAGCCAGACCATTACGGTGACCGTGACCAACACCGGCAACACCAGCTGGACTGCCGGCGGCTACTACCGGGTCGACCTCGACTTCCACTTCACCACCGTGACCGGGGGTTCGTCGAAGCAGGCTTACTGGTTGACCAGCAAGGCGTACTCCCTGCCCGCAAGCCTCGCTCCGGGGAACAGCGTCACGCTCACGTTGAGCGTGGTGGCGCCGACCACCGCAGGCTCCATGTACCTGGAGGCAGAGATGATAAAGGAGCACAAGTTCTGGTTCGCGCAGTACAGGTCGGTGCCGGTCAAGGTCGCTTAGGCCTCACACCGGAGATTGGGATAGGCTTCCTCAACAGGTGATGCCCGCTCAAAACCTGCCGCCGCCGGCTTCGGGCCGGACCCCGGCGGAAGACGGCGGCCTGCAGTCCGCGATAGCGAGGCTCTTGACCGCCAACCGACGCTTCGGCGTGACCCTCCTCGTCGAGGCGGTCATCTTCTGGTTCATCCTCCTCGCCGTTCAGTTCCTCGGCTACGGTGGCCGTCCGGGTGGGGTTAACGGCCCGACCTGGTACCTGCCCCTCACCTTCGTGTTGGCGTACCTGGCGATGGCGGCCGGCGAGACTCGATTCGGCCTCTACAGGCGGGTTTGGACGGTTGCCGGCATCGGCGACGCCGTTGCGGTCGGGTCGGCGGTGCTCGAAGCCACGTTCCTCATCTTCCTGGCGAACTTCATGATGGCCGAGATCCGGCCGTACCGGCTGCTGGTGCCCCTCCTCGCCGCGCCGGCGGTGGTCATCGCGATCGGCGCCTTCCGCCTGCTGCCGCGACTGCTCTCGTCGACGGCGCGGGTCGGCAGCCGCCTGCTCGTGGTGGTGCCCGACGCGGCCGCATATTCGACGGTCAAGATCCTTCTCCAGCACGCCAACTCCGACTGGCTGCCGGTCGCGATCGTGACGATGACGCCGGGCGACCAGGGCCGGACGGTGATGGGTGTGCCCGTGATCGGTTCGGCCAACGCCCTGGCCCGCCGGATCCAGGCGACCCGCGCCGAGGGGGTGGCCTTCGTCCTCAGGGGTCCGAGCACCCAGCAGCACCGCGACATGTTCGCGATCTGCCTCGCGGCTGGATTGCCGATCTTCATCGTGCCCGATGCCGACAAGTGGTTCCCGGGTCGTTCGGGGGTGCCGCTCCGGCAGCTGTCAGCCGACGATCTGGTCGGCAGGGCGCAGCGGGACTTCGACGTCAAAGCCGCCGAGGACCTGGTGCGTGGCAAGACCGTGCTTGTGACGGGGGCGGCCGGCTCGATCGGGTCTGAGCTGTGCCGTGTGCTCGCCGGCTTTGGCCCCAGCCGGCTGATCCTCCTGGACATCAACGAGAGTGGGATCTTCGACCTGGCCGAGGAGCTGCGGGCGAACTCTTCCATCGTCATCCGCGAAGCCCTGGTCTCGATCGTCGACAGCGACCAGCTCAAAGCCGTGTTCGCGGAAGAGCGGCCCGAGATCGTCTTTCACTGCGCTGCTTACAAGCACGTGCCCATGCTCGAGAACCACCCGGTCCAGGCGGTCATGACCAACGTGGTCGGGACCTGGAACACACTTCGCTGCGCGGAGGCGGCCGCCGTTGAACGGTTCGTCCTCATCTCCACCGACAAGGCCGTCACGCGCCATTCGGTGATGGGTTGCACCAAGCGTCTTTGTGAAGAGATCGTGCTCGGACACCGGGGCTCGACCGTCTGCTGGGCCGTACGCTTCGGAAACGTGGTGGGCAGCCGCGGAAGCGTGGTGCCCCTCTTCGAGCGGCAGATCGAGCAGGGCGGTCCGGTGACCATTACGCACCCGGACGTCTCGCGTTTCATGATGACCATCCGAGAAGCCGTGCTGCTCGTGGTCAGGACTCTTCCGATGGGCGAGTCAGGGCACCTTTACATGCTGGACATGGGCCCGCCGATCAAGATCCTCGACCTGGCCAACGCCCTCATCCGGGCGCGTGGGTTGCGACCGGGTTCCGACATCGAGATCGTCTTTTCAGGACTGCGTCCCGGCGAGCTGATGAGTGAGGAGCTGCTCGCATCGGACGAAGGCACCCGGCCGACCTCGAACCCATCGATCCTGGATGTCGTCGCGCCTTACATCCCCAGCGAAAGCGACCTCGCCTGGACGATCGAGCGCGTGCACCTGCTGGCGACCGAAGGGCGAAGCGATGAGCTCGTCCGGACCCTCAAGAAGGCTGTATGGAGCCTGGGCGGCCGTCGTGAGGAGCCTCCGATCCCCAAGCGCCAGCAGCGCGAGCGACTCCAGGAGTCATAGCCCGCGGGTCGGTCTCGAGGCCTGCCCGGGCCGCGTATGCGAGTCCGAGGAACAGCCACAAGTACGGCTCGTCGAACAGGCGCCCGCTGATCTGGCTGTCGAGGACGATCAGCAGAATACCGATCACCGGCCCAAGCACAAGCGCCCTCTCCGCAGGTGACTGAAGCCTTGCCCCAAGCATTTCCCTGACAAAGAAGATTCCGCTCAACACTACGATCGCCAACCCCAGAATGCCGGTCTCGGCCAGGATCGTGACGATTGATGTGTGCGACGCGGTCACCGTGGCACCCACTGGGACAAGGGCCTTGTATGCGCCGACGGCCAGTGATTGAGAGAAGGTTCCGAAGCCGACTCCGAAGATTGGGTGATCGGAGAACATGACCAGGCCCGCCGCGATGAGGTACTTGCGGACCGAATCCAACGGCAACGCGTCGACGAACCGGAGCCACTGGTTCGTGAAGGGATAACGCAGGTTCGCTGCCAAATTCGCAGCGCGGCTCAGCACCGAAGGATCGATGAGGGCTACAACCGCAAAGACCGCGATGACCAGCACGACGAGCGCCAACGCCCTCTTCCTGCGCTTCGCGAGGATGATCACGACCGCGGCCGTTGCGAGGGTTAAGGCCCAGCCCGAGCGCGAGTAGGTGAACGGGAGGATCAGCGCGGCGGCGAGCGCGCCGGCGACCCACAGAGTTCTTTGCCGGGCGGTCACATCGAGGTCGGATGCCAGCACCACCATGGTGACGATGGCAAGGGCGAGAAAGCGGGCGAAGATGTTTGGGTCGTGGAACGTCGCGTTGACGCGCGCGACCCCGGCATTCGGCTCGTTCCAGAAGTAGAAGTTGGTCGCGTGGAAGACCAGCCCCACCAGGGCCAGGACGACAGCGCTGATGGCAAGCGCGGACCACAAGCGTCGATGGTCTGCGGATGTGTGCACCCAGTTGAAGATCGTCAGCATCATCAGCAGGTAGAGGACCATCGCCAGCACGGTCTTCACTCCCTGGCCCGATTCGACCACCGCGGCGCTGATGCCTGCGTAGGCCGTGAAGATTGCCAATCCCAACAAGGTCGCGCTCGCCGGAATGCGCACCTGCCTACGTTCAAGAGCGACTTGTGCCAGCAATGTCAGCAGGCTGAGCACCAGCACGATCCGGCTGAGCTCGATTACCTGGTTCGGAAAGTAAAGCTTGGTGAACTCGAGCGGAAGCGTCAGCACCCAGAGCGTGAGAAGCACCATCGGCAGCCATCGCGAGATCGCGCCGACCCGCGGAGGCAGTTGGTATCGCGCGCTGGGGAGCGATATGCGCAGCAGGCCAATGCTTCGAGGACGATCGGTGATCACCGCCGATTTCTCGAACCGAAACCACTCACGGCTCACGTCGCGGTCCACCTCCGTCGCAGTTTCCTGTGCAGCCTATTGTTATGTTTTTCAACAGTGCCGCAACAAACATCACCAACAATCAAGCTTTGCATGATCGGCAACCCCGACAGCATTCACGTACAGCGATGGGCGCGCCATTTCTCGCAGCGGGGCTTTGACGTCAGCCTGCTGAGCTACTACCAGCCCAGGGTCGAGTTTCGAGGCAATCCCACGGCTCACTTCGTGCGCCCTCGGCCACCAGGCCCGCGCCGCGCCGGTCCACGATCCGTGGCTGCCATGGGTCGCTTCCCCGGCATGTTGCGGCTGATCACGGCCGCACGTTTGAGGGCTGGCGGTTTCTACCGGGAGCTGGATCGAATCAACCCCGACCTGGTGCACGCGCACTACGTTTCCGACTACGGCTTCCTGGCCGCGTTGTCAGGACGTCACCCTCTCGTGGTATCCGCCTGGGGCTCGGACGTTCTGGTCGATCCAGAACGGTCCTGGATCACGCGACGGATAGTGCGCTGGGTACTCGCTCAGGCCGATCTCATCACCTACAACGGCGAAGTGATTGGTGATGCCGCGCGCGCGCTGGGCGCTCCCCGCGAACGCATCCTTCCGGTCGTGCTCGGTGTCGGCCCCGAAATGCTCGATGCGCTGAAGACTCGGATCGTGGCGCCCGCGGACCGCGAGCCCATGATCCTGAGCCTGCGATCCCTCGAGCGCAGCCTGTACAACGTGGACACCGTCATCAGGGCGATGCCCGAAGTACTGAGGCGTGTGCCTGCAGCACGCCTGGTCGTCGGCAGCGACGGCGCGCTCAGGGGAGACCTGGAGACATTGGTGCGCAGCCTTGACGTAGCCGGCTCTGTCGAGTTCGCCGGCACCGCAGCCTGGCCGGACGGAATGGCCGAGTGGCTTGGTAGGGCGGCCGTGTACGTGTCCGTGCCCTCGTCGGATGCGACATCGGTCACCACCCTCGAGGCGATGGCCGCGGGAGCGTACCCGGTCGTTTCGGATATTCCGGCCAATCGGGAGTTGGTGGGCGCGGAGGGCGGAACCGTCGTACCCGTGAGGCAGGTCGGACCGCTGGCTGAGGCGGTCGTTTCCGCCCTCGAGGAGCCTGGACGTCGCTCGTCTGCCGCGATATACAACCGTGAGCGGGTCAACCAGTTCGGCCTGTGGGATGTCAACATGGCCCGCCTGGAGAAGGCTTATCGCAACCTGGCGAGCGGCGGCAAACGCGTCACCGAAGAGGTCCACTGAAATCGGGCCGGACCATTCAAGAGGGCCTGGCGTCACCGAAGTAGGCCCCTTCGAGAAGGTGCAGATGCCGCGCATAGCCGTGGTTCCTGCGCACCCACTCCCTTCCGTCGCGAGACCGGCGGCCAAGCTCCGGCTCATCATTCATTAACTTCTCCACCGCGTCGGCGATGCCGTCCGCGTTTGCGGCGGCGATCACCGGGGGCGGGTCTTCCGGGTAGAGGCTCCAGTCGATCCCTGTGATGACGGGGCGACCAGCCGCCATTGCTTCGAGCTCGGAGAGTCCCAGGATGCCCTGATGCATCTGCCCGACGACGAGGTCGAACTGCCGCAGGAACGCACTTATCTCATCGTGAGGAACCAGCCCCACAAATCGCACCACGTCGCCGTACCGACCCACGTATTCGCGCGCCAATGGCCCCCAGTCCAATCCCGTCAGCTGCACGGATCGGCTAAGTCTGTCAGCAGCAGGAAAGATCTGGTCGACGCCCTTGACCGGGTCCAACCGGGTGAATATGAGCACCCTTGCCAACCCTTTCGGCGCAGGAGACTGCGCCGGCTCGTCGACCTCGACAGGGTTGGGGAGATAACAGGCTTTGTACTCCACGCCGGGTAAGTAGGCGAGCAGGTTTGGAGTTACGTAGAAGACCTTCTTGGCTCTCTTGAGAACCCACCGCGTAACCATGCGGAGGACGGGATTGCGCATGTTCACATGCAGGTCAGAGCCATGAGCCTGGGCGAAGAACGGCCGCCCCAGGAAAAGACCCACGATGCCCTGGCTCAACCAATGAATGTGAACGACGTCGTAGTGGTTGCTCCTCAGTTTGCGGATCACGGGCACGTAAGCGGCCAGACGCAAAGGGATCGTCACTGCCTTCGCCGGCCAACCCCACGATGCGCCGACCTGCGACAGGGCGATCTGGTCGACATGGTGGCCTGCCTCACGCAGGAGGCGCGCCTGGACGGTGGCAACGCCTGCGATGTCGTGAACCAACGCTATTCGAGCCACACGGTAATCTAGCCGGAATCTGAGAGACGGAATGCTGGAGTCACGGAGTACGCTAGTGCCTCCCTGCCCACCTTGCGCATGAATTTAACAATCGCCTCCCGCAGCGCTTGATGGTGCGCAGAAGCGTTCTGACGCTAGTGCTTCAGGTCTGCCAGCTCGCCGTGCTGGTCGGTGTGAACGTGCTCGTCACGCGCGTGACCGGAGCCACCGGCAAGGGCATCTTCACGCTGATGTCGCTGCTGGTGACCGTGGGCACGGCGATCACCGCACTGGGTATCAGCTGGGCCGCCACCTATTTCATCGGACGCCGACTCTTCCCGATGAGCGCGATCACCGGAACGTTGCTGACCAGCAGCCTGGCATCGGCTGCGGTCACATTAGCGGGACTCGGCGCCGGGTTCGCGATCTTCAGGGAGTCTTACTTTGCGGCGGTGAGCGTTCCTCAGTTCATCGTCACCCTGGCCATCGTGCCTGTGGTTCAAGTCGGTAACACGTTGGCATCGATCATCCTTGCGAGCAATCGTCCGGTCCAGTTCGCAGGTGTGACCCTGGTGCAGTGGGCGGTGACGCTCACGGTGCAGGCGGCGCTCGCGCTGGTCGGGCGGCTCGACCCGACCACTGCGCTGCTCGGTTGGTGGGTGGGAGCGACCGTCGGCGGCGTGGTTGGTTTCATTCTCGTGAGCCGGCAGGTGCGGCTGCGCCTTGGCATGGACCGCAATGTGCTGAGCCAGCTGCTCGCCTTCGGGCTCAAAGGCTATGCGGCGAATCTCCTGACGTTCTTCAACTACAGGCTGGACTCCCTCATCGTGAACGGCCTGGCAGGAGTCGCCAGCGTGGGCATCTATTCGGTAGCGGTGGCGATCGCCGAAGTCATCTGGAACGTGGCGGGTGCGTTCAGCACCGTCATGTTCCCCCACGTCTCCTCCCTGGAGCGCAAGGAGGCGAACCAGCTGACACCCGTGGTGAGCCGGAATGTCTGGTTCGTGACGTTCGTCGCCGTGCTCGGCCTGGCCGTGATCGGCCGGTGGCTGATTGAATTCATCTTTGGGACGGTGATGCTGGCGGCCGTGAAACCACTCCTGCTGCTCCTGCCGGGCATCCTTGCTCTCAGCGGTGCCAAGATCCTCTCGAGCTATCTCAGCGGCATCGGTAAGCCCATCTACGCAACGTGGATCTCCGCAGTCAGCCTGGCACTGACCATTGCCCTTGACCTGACCCTTATACCTCGATACGGAATCTCAGGAGCAGCCGCTGCGTCCAGCGTCGTCTACACGATCACGGCGGCCGCCACCCTCTACGTCTTTCACAGAGAATCGGGGGCTGGAATGATCGAGACGCTTGTCATCCGGCCACGGGATTTCGCCTATTACGCTCGAGCCGCGCGTGCAGTGGCGGGATTCCTAGGCGCGCCCAGCCCTGCGAAGCCGTGAAGTCGATGTTCTAGGCGATCCAGGCAGAGGGATCGATCAGGTCGATCGCCTGAACAGGGCGAACTTGCTGGAAGGGGCGGCACCCAAGGCCATGAGAATCGGATCGAGGTGGTAGAGAATCGGTCCCACCCAGCGCGCGTTGGCAGGATCAACCCTTGAAGGCCAGGTGATGGTCGTCCAGGCTCGGCCCCAAGCGCGAAGCATCCACGGCCAGCGACCCTCTATGGGGTTGTTACCGATCGCCGTGGCGCCTTCGATGGCGACCAGCCCGAGGCCCTCGCGCTCGAGCCCCTCGCGGTAGCGCCGGAGCGATCTGGCCCGCGACGAGCGCTCTGGATCGTACGGGCGCTCGAACGACGGGTGGATGAGGATTGGCTCGGTCAGCAGCAACCAGCCGCGTGGCGCGACGAGGCGCGCGATGTTCGTCAGGGCGGTATCAAACTTGGTGTCGTCGGTCAGGTGCAGCAGAACGTTCATGCAGGCGACAAAGCCATATGTGCCGAAATCCAGGCCACCTTCGGTTCCGATATCTGCGACGCGGTATTGCCCCACGGACGAAAACCGGGCATTCAGGTCGCTGACCGCTGCCGGCACCAGGTCGCAGCCGTCAACGTGATTCGCCCCTGACTCACGCCAGAAGTCGATCCAGTAACCGGTCCCCGCCCCCACCTCGAACGCGTTACCTCGGATGGGAATGCACCCGTGGCGGCGCAGGAACCTTCGAAGGTTGCGGCCCAAGATGCGATAGAGCTCACGATTCATCGCCGTCGAAAGGGTCGATTGCCCGACGGCGCTCAGGTCCTGGCGATCGTGCAGGTTGCTCCAGTACTCGGAGGGCGTGTAAGGCATCAGTGTCGGGCGCTCACAGATTCCAAACCTACGTTACACAGAACGCTGGACGCTCACGCGCGGGTGGTCACGCCCGTGCGATCGGCCCTCTGCTCGGTTCCGAACCAGCGGGTGAAGACGGCGATGGCGACGATTACGATCGTGGTCTTGCCGAAGATCATGAGTACGACCCCGGCCAAGGTCTGGTCGGTCACCGGGTCGAGTGACGCCACGAGCCGAGGCACGTGCGTGTAGTAGCTGTAGAAAGGAACGCGGGAGAACAACAACGCGAGCGCCACCGCGTCCTGTGGCAGGGTCGCCAGAAGCATGTAGACGAGCTTGGCGCTCGGCGACATCCGCCAGCTCGCGTGCGCCGACGTCACCTCCAGCATCGGCCAGTACATGAGCAGACCAGCGACGATGAACGTGATGTGCTCGGTGACGTGAAGACCGTCTGAGTAGAGGGTTGCGTCGTAGAACGCCGGGATGTGCCAGCCGATCATCACGGCGCCGGCGACGAACACTGCCGGGACCGGCTCGGTGATTGCGCGAATGCCGGGCACCCGAACCAGGCGCGCGACCATGCCCTGGGAAAGGCCGAGCAGCATGAGCGGCGGGGCAACGAAGCCGAGGAGGACGTGCTGCAGCATATGAACGCTGTCCAGGTAGTTGTCGGAGATCGTGTCTATCGGGCTCTCCAGCGACAACCAGATCGTGAGCAGGCCGAGGCCGAAGTACAGCGAATGCTTGCGCTGCGTGTCGTCGATTCCACGGGCCAGCCACGCGTGCCCTAGGTACAGGACCACGAGTCCCGCATACACCGTGGGATCCAGCGGCCAGCTGATGACCATATGGTAATGGGTGCGGTCGACCCACCCCTCCGTGAGGTTGGTTCGGCGGCTGTCCGTAACGGAACGGCTCTAATTGCAGGGCGTGGGATCGGCTGGCGGCTTGGGGACTTCGGTAAGGGCGCCGCGTGTCCGGCGGGGCCTGCGTACACGTCGTGAGCTTCTCCTCTCGCACGGGTCACGGCTGGTAGAGTTCCACCGATCCCTGTGTACCGTGACAAGCGCGTCGGGGTGGTCGTCCGAGCCTACAACGAAGAGCGCCAGATCGAAACAGTCCTGGGCACCATGCCGGACTTCGTTGACAGCATCATCGTCGTTGACGACCGCAGCACGGACAATACTGCGACCCGGTGCGATGAATGGAAGCCACGCCTTGGGGACCGGCTCACCGTGATCCGCCATGAGCGCAACCTGGGCGTGGGTGGCGCCACCATCAGCGGCCATCGCGAGGCACTGAAGCAGGGTCTTGACGTCATCGTGGTGATGGACGGTGACGGCCAGATGGACCCGGTCGACCTCCCCGCAATACTCGAACCGCTGGTCTCTGGCCAGGCTGACTTCTCCAAAGGCAACCGGCTTTTCAGCGGTCGCGCTTGGCAGAAGACGCCACGCGTGCGCTACCTGGGCAACGCCATGCTCTCCCTCATGACCAAAGTCGCCTCGGGCTACTGGCACGTCGCCGACTCCCAAGCCGGCTACACGGCGATCTCAAAGCAAGCGCTGGCGAGTCTTGACCTCGACCGCCTGCATCCTCGCTACGCCTTCGAGAACTCGATGCTCATCCAGCTCAACATCGGGAGCTGGCGTGTCACGGACGTGCACCTCGAGCCCCGCTATGGGATTGGCGAGAAGTCCTCGATGCAGATCATCAAGGTGATCCCCGACATCTCCGCGCTGCTGTTCCGAGGTTTCCTGGACCGAATGTTCGAGAAGTACGTGATCAGGGATTTCCATCCTCTCGTCTTTTTCTACGCCATTGGCAGCTTCTTGGTGGTCATCGGCTTCGCGCTCGGGGTCGTGGAGGTCGTGCACAGGGTGATCAACGGCCAGGTGGCCTCCGCAAGCGTGGTGCTCGTCGCGCTCCTGATCATCTCCGGCCTGCAGCTTCTTCTGTTCGCCATGTGGTTTGACATGGAATACAACAGGACTTCGCGCTGAGCGCTCTGTTCGCATTCGTCGTTCTTGTTGCAGGGCTCCTGCTTCCGGGGTGGTGCCTGCTGTCCCTGCTCGGTCCGAAATCTCTCCCGCCTGCGGTTGGCGTGGCGGCGGCTGCCGGCATCGGTCTGTCGGTCGCTTCAGTCGCAGCGTGGCTGGCATGGCTCAGCGGCACTGGAATGACTGGGGCTGTGACCCTGACGCTGCTCGTGACTGCCGCCGCCGCGGTGGCGCGAGTGGTGTGGCGTGGGCATGCTACGTCACTGGCGAGATCCGATCGGTTCGACTTCGGGGCAGGTGCTCTAGCCGCGGTGGCGACCGGCGCCGCCGCGGTGACAGGTCCGTGGTTGATTCAGACGGCCGACGCCTTCTATCACCTTGCAGCAGCCCGGGCCCTCTTAACGGAGAACAGGGCGCTGCCGCAAGGAGGATTCTTCGATGGCGCCGCGACCTACCCGGACGTCACAGGCGGCAGTGTTCACCTTGTACTCGCATGGCTTTCGCTGGTCGGCGGCCTCTTTCCATCGTGGTCGGCTTTGATGCTTTTCGGCGCGGCGTTCACGACCGTTTGCGTTGCGGTGTTCGCCCGGGAGATAACCCGTTCGACTCCGGCTGCCCTGATCGGGTCTGCAGCCTACCTGGTGGTGGGCCGAAGCCTCGACATGCGTGCCGCCGGGTACCCGAACGCCATCGCCCCTGGTATCGCGTGGCTGTCATTCACCTTCTTTCTGCGCTTCGTTCGCAGTAAACCCCGCTCTTGGCGTGAACTCGTTGTCGCGTGTTTGCTCGCGTTCACCGCAGCCTCGGTGTACTCCGGAACGGCACCCCTGATCGCGGTGATGATTGCAGCGACATTCGCGACCGCGACGCTGGCCGAGCTCAGGGCGCGCCGCTTTCGGTCGCTCGTCCCCCTTGCCATCGCCTGCGCTGCCGTGGGAATCGTGACCCTACCGCTGCTGTTCGTTCGCATCGTGTCCGCAGTCCCCACTCCCGGGCCGGAGGCATCACTTGCCGTCCAGGCGTCGCCACTGCACGTCCATGCGCTGTTCGGCTACGGGTTCATCGACCCCAGGTTCTGGTTTACCGGGCTTGTGTCGGTCGCCACCGTTGGAACCGTTTGCCTCCTCGGCCGCGCCCGGCGTCAGCTCCTGGCTGGCGATCCGGGAGCAGCCTTGCTCTGGGGCTGCTCGCTGATCGTTCCAGCAATAGCGGTCACTCCTCTGCTGACGAACTGGCCCACAGGGCTCTATTTCCTGGCCAGGATCGCCGTCCTCCTGAGCACGCTCCTGTTCGTGACGCTGGGTTGGGAGCTGTGGGAGCTGCGTGGGCTTCCAGCCATGATCCGCGCGCAACCTGTCGGACTCCGGCCGGGCATGAAACCCGTGGCGGGGTTCTTGCTCGCATGCGCCTGCACGTACGCGATCGCCGCCCAGCTTCCGGCCGGAGTGATATCAATCTACTTAGGCTCCGGCTCCAACTCGGCCGCCGCCAGCCGCCTCGGTAATCTCACGGTGCACTGGGCCGATCGTCTGCGTGCCCTGCAGACTGCGGGGCCAGGCACGATCCTCGCGGACGCAAAGATCAGCTTCGAGCTGGCAGGGCTGACTGGGCGAAGAATCGTTGCGGTTCCCTTTACGCATCGCACGTATCAGGACGAGGCGGCAGACGGCGCATTGCGCCGCGGTGACGTTGTCGACGCCCTGGATCCGTCGGCCGATCCCACTACATTCCTGTCCGTTCTGGTTCGGTACAGGGTGACTTTTGTCCTGATCGACCTTACCGCCGATGGCCAGGCGACCTGGGATTGGATTGCAGGCCAGGAAGCGCTGACAACTGTTGCCGAGGGCAGCGGTTGGAGGCTCTACCGGTTCGATTCGGCTCGAGTTGACCAGGCCCTCGACATTCCGCTGAAGGGAGGTGTCGGAATGTTCCCATCGCGGGTCATCGCCGGCCGTGCGGTGTTCGTCCGGGTCACTGCACCGGGTCAAGGACAGCTTGCCCAGGCGACCGCAGTAGGGCTCAACTCGGGAGCCAAATACCAGACCCAATTCGTGCTTCCCGACCAAGCCGGCGCCACCGTTACCGCGCCACTGCTGCTGCCGGACTTGGCCCCGGTGGATCGCTATTCGGTCACCGTGAACGAGCCTGGAACAGCGCCCGTCCTGGCCGGTCAGGTCGAGGTTGGTCATGCCTACGAGGCGGAATACTTTGCGGGCGTCTTCTTCAACCTGGTCCGCGGGTATGTGCGGCAGGCGGGTTGGAATACCCTCGACGACCCCACCTACAAACGCGGCGAAGCAGCAGCCTCGTTGCTTGCGGAGAGTGTGGCCAGCCACCCGCTCACTGACCCTCCAGGCGACTACTGCCTCTCGCTGCTTGTCTTCGACACCGGCGACGGAACACTTCATACCCTCGACGTTGGGCTCGGCGGCACCGTTGTCACCGCGGCCTGGTCGGGTGACTCCAAGGGGATGCGCGACCTCGAGATGGCCGCGCGCGCAGGCTCGACTTCTGGCCAGCTAACCTACTGGTTGCCTGCCGGCGCCACGATCCGGGTAATCGTCGACAGGATCACGCTTTACCCGTCGGCGTCCAGTGGAAGCTGTGGCTCCACATCCTCGACATAGAACCAGTCACCAAGGTTCTGTATCACGACGCCTGGCGGGTTCCCGAACCATGACTCCAAGACCCATCGATACGGGAAGAAATGCAGGTGGAGGTTGAACGTGTACCGATAGGGGCGCTGGCGAGGTACGACCACAATAAGCCGCCGCGCGGCGACTCGGCGCA
>JBGPOC010000023.1:0-12904 GCA_041487825.1 Candidatus Dormibacteraceae bacterium
GATAGGGCCCGAACCGACCCCAGGCGACGATAGCCGCGAGCACACCGAGAATGGCGTTGAGGCCGATGTTCGGGTACTCACGCCGGCGCACGTGGAAGACGATTGCACCGACCATCAGGACGACCAGGCCAGCGGCAGCCGTGGGCGTGAGCCAGGGCAGGATCCGCAGCAGCGCGGGGAGCACGAGGCAGATGCCGGCCAACCCTTCGGCCACCGCCGCGAACATTCTTAGACTCGCACCCATCTCCAGGATGTATTTCATGCCGCTCTGAAGCCTTTCGGGGGACGGACGGAAGAGTAGGAAGGCGTGGAAGATGAAGAAGAACGCCAGAAGGACCTGCAGAACCCACAGCGCGATGTTCATCGTTCAGCTAGTAACCGGTTGGGCATTCCACTTATTTCAACTCCAGACTACTCCGACGTGGCCTCGGTACACTCGGCGGCGTGAGCGAGGGCTTTGTCCCCGGCCTCCGATATCGTTCGGGCGCGCAGCAGCTTTGGGCCTTGGTCGTCCAGTCCCTTGGCGGCTGGGAGGAGCGCGTGAACGAAGCGGCCGCCCACGCCGGCCTGTCGCCGGTGTCAGCCTGGACCCTCGTTCAGCTCGATCCCGACAATCCGATCTCGCAAAAGGAGCTGGCGGCCCTTCTCCACTGCAATCCCTCGACGGTTGTGGATCCGACCGACCGGCTCGAAAAGAGTGGATACGTCATCCGCAAGACCAACCCGTCCGATCGCCGGGCGAACGTGCTGGTGGTCACCGCACAGGGCAGGCGGGTCAGGGACGAACTCATCAGGCGCCTGTTCGAACCCCCGGCGTCCTTCCGCGGCCTTTCGGCCAAAGAACAGGACCGCTTCAGAGATGTGATGCTGGCCGCCATAGCAGGCCCACGACGGACTCGATCACGTCCGTCCGCCGTACCCAGATCCGGCCGCAAGAAGTAGGAGGACGGTTACCGCGAGGTGGTCTGGCGGGCAGTGCCTCCGATCGTGAGCAGGAATGCGCTGTCCTCGATGCCGCTCACCTCGTGCGCGAGGTTCGGAGCGAGCGAGGTCAGGTCGCCGGCCGACATCTCGAGCGTCCGATCGCGGAGCGTGAGGCGCACCCTCCCCTCCAACACCCGCAGCACGATCGGCCGTCCGGCCCGGTGTTCGGCCATGTGCCCGCCCTTCGGCAGGGCGACCAGCACCACGCCAAGGCCGGGTCTGTTCACGATCGTGGTCGACGCGTGGTCGTTGCGTTGGTAGGAGGCCGATCGCCTGAGCGCCTGTAGCTCGGAGTCGAGGTTGGTGGTGACCACCGGAACCGAGATGCGCCCTGCCGGACGCGATCCGGCCAGTTCATCGAGCGGCTCGTCCTTCGCCATGTTCGCTTCTCCTTTGGAGGTGAGTGCCGGTGCCCGAGTGCCGCTACGACGACCCCCCCACGAGAGCGGCTAACCGCTCACAATGTCGGCGTCGCCCGCGACATCCGTGAGATTTGAGCCGATCATGACCTATCTGGCCCTGGCGATCTTCCTGGCCGGCGCGCTGGCGCTCGCGTCGGTCTTCATCCTTGCCTCGCAGGTGGCAAGGAGTGGTCCGACGCCGTACCCGGAAGTCGCCGGGCGTGCCTACCGGCTCCGGCTGGTCTGGTTCTTCGCGCTCGGGGGCATCCTGATCGCGGCGTTTCTGACCGCGCTACCCTACGTGCCGTACGCGCATTACCGGCTCGCCTCTGGACCGGCGCCCATGCACGTGAGCGTCACCGGCAGCCAGTACGTCTGGGGGATAGACGGCACGATGACGACCGGCGGGAAGGTGGACTTCGCGGTCACCAGCGCCGACGTCAACCACGGCTTCGGGCTCTACGACCAATCCGGGCACCTCGTCGGCCAGGTGCAGGCCATGCCCGGTTACACGAACCACCTGGTGATGCAGTTCAGCGAGCCCGGTGATTACACCGTCCGCTGCCTTGAATACTGCGGCCCTGGCCATAGCTCCATGTTCATGACCATTCGCGTCGGTAAGTGTCTGAGCGGCTGCTGCTGCTGAGGCAGATCCGCGCCCAGCGGATCACCCGGGCCTGGATCGGGACCAGCGGCCTGGTCCTGCTCGGGCTTGCACTGGCCGGCGGCGCGATGCGGCTGGCTCAGGCCAGCGGCGGCACCCTGTTCACCGCGGACGTTTTCTACGGGGTCATGAGCCTCCATGGCAGCGGGATGGTTGCCATCGGCTTGATGGCGGGCAATGCGCTGTTGTGGCACTTGATGAGCGATGTGATGCCGCTCAGCATCACGGTCAACCGGATCGTCTACCTCCTCACACTGACCGGGCTGCTCGTGATCGTGATCGGCGTGGTGGTTTTCGGCTACTCGTCCGCATGGACCTTCCTGTACCCGTTGCCCGAGCACGCCGGCTCAGGAGCGGCGTCGCCGGCCATCGGGGCGGCCGCGTACCTGGTCGGCCTGGCCCTGGCGGTGATCGGCTTTCTCCTCTGGTGTCTCGACTTCCTGCGCGCAGGACTCAAACGATGCGGCAGCCTGCCACGCCTGCTCGGCCTGTACGTGTTGAGCTCGAGCGGCCACGGCAAGAATGAGCCGGATGCAACCGCCACCGAGCCCAGCCTCATCGCAGGCACGGTGGTCGCCATCCTCGGTCTGAGCGCGTGCGTGATCGGGGCGCTGATCGTGGTCCTCATGTTGGCAACCCTGGTGTTCCCCAGCCTTACCATCAGCGCTCTGCTGGCGAAGAACATGATCTATTACGCCGGCCATACGTTGGCCAATCTCCAGATCTACGTCGCGGCCGGCATCGCGTACAGCGTCCTGCCCGCCTATACGAAGCGTCCCTGGCGCCTGAGCCGAGCCCTTGTCGGCGGCTGGCTCGCCACGCTTGCGATCGTGATGCTGGCTTTCTTCCACCACCTGTACCAGGACTTTGCGCAACCCGAGGCGGTCCAGTGGGTGGGCAACGTCGCCTCCTACGCAGCGGCCATTCCGCCGATGACGGTGACGATCTACGGGGGCCTGGTCCAGGTCTGGCGCTCCGGCATCCGCTGGAGCGCGGCTCCGCTCTTCACGTTCATGGCCATGGCCGGTTGGGCGATCGGCGGCCTGGGAGCGGTGATCGACTCCACCATCTCTCTCAACCAGTTCCTCCACAACACTCTGTGGGTGCCCGCCCACTTTCACACCTACATGGCCCTCGGGGTGATGTTCTTCCTCATCGGTGCCACCTACCACCTCATGCCGGCGCTCACCGGCCGGCGGATGACCGAGCGGGTCGGGCGCCGGGCGGCCGCCCTGATGACCGTCGGCGGCTACGGCCTGGTGCTGTGCTGGTACATCTCCGGGAGCATGTCCGATCCGAGGCGATACCTGTATCCGCTTTCTGGCACCGAGGTGTGGGCGTGGATTGGTGCTGGATGCGCGCTGATTGCGCTGACCGGAGCGGTGATGGTGTGCAAGGACCTCATCGAGGTGTTCCTGGCGTCCCCGCACGTCAACCTGCCGGAGCTTGCACCCCGCCAGGCTTAGCCTCGTCGCAGCGACGGCGCGAGGTTTGCCGGCGGGCCCGTTGCTGTTCGCTGTTCTGGTTTCGCCCGCGCTGACATCGAGCTCCGAGCACAGCCTTGTGGTTCACCACATCGTCCACTGGCTGATGGTGGTGGCCGGAGCCGTGATGGGCTATCAGCTCCGCGGGCTGCGACCGCTGCTTGACCCGAGGGCGGTGGCATCCGCGGGTTTGTGCGCGGCGCTCATCTGGCATCTGCCACCCCTGCTGAGCTGGGCCGAAGGCCATCCGATCGCCCATGTTTTCGCGCATGCCACCCTCGTGATCGGAGGTGGCGCCATGGGCTGGGCCGTGCCGAAACTGGGGGCCGGGGCGAAGGCCGCCCTGTTCATAGCCGGCACAGTCGTCATGTGGCCGCTGGTGCTGGCCGAGCTCGGCGGCGCCTTCGTGTACAGCGGATACCCCGGGCAGGCGGCCTCAGCTGGAGTCGTGGAGCTGATGGCGATGCCGGTGGCATGGCTGGCGCTCGCGTTCTGGGGGCCGATCCATCTCCTGTTCTCCCAGCCGGTGGCTTTGCTTATGGTGCAGGCCCTGCTCGCGGTCCTCACCGTCCTCGCTTGGGCGGCCGCAATCTGACACAGGTTTGGAGACGGACGATCGTTGGGGCTCTTTCGCTCGAAGTCCAGGCGTTTGATCAGCCGACTGAAGGCTTCGGCTGCTGGAGCACCAGGCGGTAACCCTTACCCTTCTCATTGACCACTTCGCAGACGCCCTTGAACGGCGCAAGCTTTCGCCTGAGCCGCGTCACGTACGTCCGGAATTGCTCGATCGACGCTTCTGGTCCCCAGGCAGCCAGGGCCACATCCTCGGCGGCGAAGAAGTGACTCGGATTGGCCATAAAGAATGAGAGCAGCTGCCACTCACGCTTCGTGATGGAGGCCGCCGCCTCGCTGTTCTTGACCGTCCGCTGCTTAGCGTCGAAGACAAGGCCGCCCAACTCGATCTTGGTTGCGATCGAAACCACGGAGGCGACGTCCGGCCCGCGCAGCTGCGACTTGATAGCCCCGATCAGAGCGTCCGGGACGAACGGTTTGGGTAGAACCTGGCTCGCGCCCGCTTCGTAGGTTTCAAGCGTTTCTCCGGCATCGCCGGACGACTCGTCGAGCAGGATGAACGGACATCGAGCCGCCGCTTTCATCTCGCCGAGTTGCTTCGGGGTCACGCGGGAGTCCGCGCTCATGCCGAGAATGACCAGGTCGAACCTCCTGGGCCGCTCGAGCTGGCGCTTCGCTGCGTCAAACTCGGCGACACTTTCAAATTCCCCTCCGGCCAGCTCAACCACGTGCGAGATGACGGAGCGGTAACCGGCGTTGGCCTCGACGACCAGGACGCGCGGCAGTCTGGCTTGCTGCCGAGGTCGAGTTTTGCTCTTTCCCATTGCACCCCTTTTAGCAGGTTCATGGCCGCCTTCCGAAATCGCGATCACGCCGGGGTCCCCTATTCGTCGATGCGGAACTTGACGGAGTAGCCGCGACCCGGCCGGTTGACCAGGTCGCACGGGATCTTCAACCTGACCAGGATCCTGCGAACCCGCTGCACGTAGTTTCGGACCTCCTCCGGCGACAGAGCCGGTTCGGCCCACGCCTGGTTCAGGATCTGGTCCACAGTGAAGTAACGGCGTGGATGGTTGAGCAGGAATTGGAGGAGCTGAAACTCTCGGGCCGTCAGCGTGGCCTCCTCACCCTGGTGGCGGATCATTCGCCCTTCTGGATCCAACGTGAGTCCGTGGAGGTCCCAGACGCGCTGCGACCAGATCTCGAGCCGTTTCTGATAACCCTCCATCTGATGCTCGATGATCTTGATGTCGGCCTCGGCCGCCCTCTGCGCTACCGGCGCCAGCTTGGTCACCTCGCGCCTCACACGTTCAAGGATTCCCCGTTTGAACTCGAGGAGGTCGACATAGATGCTCATCCAATGGCGCGCGTCTTCCCAACGGGTGGTTTCCACGTCCTCGCCCTCGAGCGGCGGGGGAGCCTTATCGGTCACCGGCGGCGTTGTGAATGCCTGCCGGGGTGTCGTTTGAACGTTTTCGGCACCGATGCGCCGATGGAGCCCTGAGCCTGCGTGTCTCGATTGCAGTGCACGTCGTGGAAATGTGGCACCCCGACTGGGCCGCTGTCAGCAAGAAACCACGGATTGGCTGCGTGACAAATGTTGCGGAGTGTTGTGCAGGCATCGGAAGAGGGTTAACCTCCGGTTGCCGATGCAGACCCTGACCCCAGGCTCGATTCTGGGTCACGCCGTACGCCGGCGCGAGGACCCGCGGCTCATCACCGGCGCAGGCCGGTACGTCGACGACATCCAGCCGGATCGGTGCCTTCACGCGGCTTTCGTGAGGTCGACCCTGGCCCACGCCACGATTCGCTCCGTGGATGTCCGCGCGGCGGCGGCGGCGCCTGGTGTCGCGGCCGTGTTCACCGGCGCCGACCTGAGCCTTCCCGCGCGCGTCGGATTCCAGATGGTGCCGGCGGCGCTCGCCCGCCCTCCGCTCGCCGATGGGCGAGTTCGCTTCGTCGGCGAGCCGGTGGCGCTCGTGGTCGCGGACAGCCCGCAGTCAGCCGTGGATGCGGCCCAGCTGGTCGTCCTCGACCTCGATCCGCTCGAGGTGGTCGTGGATCCGGAAGCCGGGCGCCACTCGGGCTCGGCGCTCTTGTTCCCCGACCACGGCTCCAACGTGGCCACCCACTTCGCGCCGCGCGGGGACGACGACGTCCTGGCGGGAGCCGAGGTGAGGATCGAAGGCCGCTTCGTGAACCAGCGACTGGCGCCCGTGCCGATGGAGCCGGAGGCGATCCTCGTGGAGCCAGAGGCCGGGCGGCTCACTGTGTGGGCAACCAGCCAGACCCCCTTTGGGCTTCGCGCCGAGCTGGCTTCGTCGCTGGGAATGGGCGAGGGCGACATCCGCGTGGTCGTCGGCGACATGGGAGGCGGTTTCGGAGCGAAGGCCGGAGCCCGCCCTGAGCTGATCGTCGTGGCCGCGGCCGCGCGAAAGCTCGGGCGGCCGGTGAAATGGATCGAGACCCGCTCGGAGAACATGGTCGCGATGACGCATGGACGCGGCCAGGTGCAGCACGTGCAGCTTGGGGCCACGCGCGACGGCCGCCTGGTCGGCCTGCGCGCGCGGGTACTGGCTGATATCGGCGCCTACCCGGGAATCGCGGCGGTGCTGCCGTTCCTTACGGGCCAGATGGCGTCGGGCGTCTATGCGATTCCCGCGATCGACTACGAGGCGCACTGCGTCGTCACCAACACGACACCGCTGGGCGCTTACCGCGGCGCCGGCCGGCCCGAGGCGGCCGCGATGGTGGAGCGGGCCATGGACATGCTGGCCGTTGAGCTGGACATGGACCCCGCCGACCTGAGGCGCCGCAACCTGATCGCACCGGACCGGTTCCCGCACACCACGGCAGGCGGTGCCACGTACGACTCCGGCGAGTACGAGAGAGCCCTCGACAAGGTCCTGGAGATCTCGGCCTACCCTGAGCTGCGGGACGAGCAGGCGAGGCGACGCAAGAGCGGCGACCGCCTTCAGCTTGGGATCGGCCTTTCCGTCTACGTCGAGGTGACCGCGGTCGGGATCGGCCCGGAGTGGGGGGCGGTGCGAATCGAGACCGACGGAACCGCGACCGTGCGCTGCGGCACCACGTCATTCGGGCAGGGTCACGAGACCTCGCTCGCGCAGATCGCGGCCGAGCAGCTCGGCATGCCGCTCGACTCGGTGCTCGTCATCCAGTCCGACACGGACGCCGTCGAGAGGGGGACGGGAACCGTGGGCTCGCGCTCGATGCAGCACGGCGGCTCGGCAGTGCACCAGGCCGCGCGCGAGGTGCGTCACAAGGCGCGCGACCTGGCTTCGCACCTGCTCGAGGCCAGTCCCGAGGACATCGTGTTCGTCAACGGGACGGTCGGCGTGGCGGGCGTCCCCGAGCGGTCGCTCTCGTGGGCGTCCCTCGTGGCCGCCGCCGCGGACCAGAAGAAGCTGCCTGAGGGGATGGAGCCCGGCCTTGCGGCCGAGACCGACTTCGCGGGCGACGGCAGCTATCCGTTCGGGGCCCACTGCGCGGTGGTGGAGGTCGACATGGAAACCGGGGACGCGCGCCTGACCCGGTTCTTCGCGGTCGACGACTGCGGGCGGATCATCAACCCGCTGCTCGCGGAGGGCCAGGTCCACGGCGGCATAGCGCAGGGCGTCGGGCAGGCTCTGCTCGAGGAGGTCGTGTTCGACGAACACGGCACGCCGCGCACCGCCTCGCTCATCGACTATCAGATCCCCACCATCGGCGAAATCCCGCAGGTGATCACCGCGACGACCGAAACACTGAGCCCGAACAATCCGCTTGGCGCCAAGGGGGTTGGCGAGTCGGGGACGATCGGGTCCACTCCCGCCGTGCAGAACGCCGTCGTCGACGCGCTGTCACACCTGGGCATCCGGCACCTCGACATGCCCCTGACGCCGGAGCGGGTGTGGACCGCGATCGCCGCGGCGAGAAGCGGGAGGCGCCAGGGCCGGGCCTGATCGGCCCGGCGATCAGCCTCGGTGGGCCTTCTGCAGGGCCGACTCCAGGGATTGCGCGTAGGACTCGCTGGTGTATGTCGCTCCGCTGATGATGTCGATGTTTGCGCTCTGCGCCGTCAAGGCCTCCGTTCGCAGCATGGGCCCGGCGACCTGGCTGACGTACGCGGAATAGGCTCGATCGCTTGGCAGCCGGAGCGCCTGGACGTCGGTTATCCGCCCGTCGGTGATCACCACCCGCACCTGAACGTCACCGAAGCGGTTCGTCACGTCGGCGCCGGTGAAGGTGCCGGTCAGGGCCTTTGGTGAAGGCGTCGGCGACGGTGAGGGCGTCGCGTGAGGCGACGCGGACGGACTGGCCGCCGACGGGCTCGGCGACGGTTGGCCCGAGTCCGGGCTGGGCGGCACGTTCGCCAGTGCACCGAGTTGTGGTGGCGTGGTCCTGTAGGCGAGGAGCCAGGCGACGCCGACAACGGTCGCACCCGTGACGAGGACTGCTCTCTTCACTGCAGGCGGAACACCTCCGTTCGAATCTCGGACGGCGGCACTCCAAGCGAACCCAGGGATTTGATCACCGCGGCCATCATCCCGACCGGTCCGCAGACATAAACGACGCGCTGCGCAATGTCCGGGACCAGCTTGGTCAGCGTCGCCGTCGAGAACCAGGCATCCCGGCCCAGGCGCCGGCCTCCCGCCTGCGTGAGCATGTAGTCGACCTTCAATCGCTTTTGCGAGCTCAGCTCGTCGATCTCTTTCTTGAAGACGATGTCACCTTCGTTGTGGGCCCGATACAGGACCCGGACATCGAAACCGTCGGCGACCATTTCCTCCGCCAGGGGGCGGATGGGGGTGATGCCGATTCCCCCGGCGATGAGCAACACCTTGCGATTCGCCGGTCGTTCGATGAACTTGCCGAAGGGGCCCTCCACAAGGATTGGGGTACCCGGTCTCAAGGTATGGATGTCGCTCGTGAAATCGCCGATGTTCTTCACCGTTATGCGCAGGCGCCGGCCGTCGGGGATCGCCGAGATGGAAAACGGGTGGGCCTGCCACCAACGCTTGCCATCCAGGAACCGCCAGATCGCGAACTGGCCTGCCTCGGCCCCGAACCGGTCCAGGTTTCGTCCCGAGATGTAGACGGAGAACACGCCTCGCGCCTCCTTCTCGACGGACTGGACACGAAAGCGATGGCGACCGTAGGCGGCCAGGGGCCTGACCACTCGATAGACGAGGAGAGACCCGCCGACGAACACGTACAGCAGGCACCAGTACAGGGTGAAGGCGGGATTGCCCGCGAAGTCGACCCCGGTCGCCAGCTGGTGGCTGAAGGCCAGCGCCACCGCGAGATAAGCGTAGAGATGGATGAAGTACCAGGTCTCATATGCGAAACGCCGTGTTGCGATCGTGACGGATACCACGACGATGGCGATCATCATTCCAAGCGAGACGATGGCCGCCAGCACACCCTGGTAGCTGGTGATGAAGTCGGCCAGCTGACCGGCTACATCCTTTCCGTCTCCGAGCTGGTAACCCAGAGTCTGGAAAACTGCGTGGGCGACCAGCAGGCTCAATGCGAGGTAGCCGTTCCACTTGTGAAGGACCGCCATGCGTTCCAGGCCGAACGCGCGCTCCAGCCACGGCAGCCGGGCCATGAACAGCAGCTGCCAGAGGACAAGGTAGGTACCCAGCAGACCGGTTACCCGACCGATGCCGTTGAAAGCGTCCGATGCCGTCCGTGTGATCTCGAAACCGGAGCTGGTCCACCAGAATGCGATGATCACGACCGCGTTCAGGGCGAAGAGCGCGTAGCTCAATCCCGGCGCCACCCAGGTCGAACGAGCTGCGCGAGGCGTGATGTTTGACTTGGATTTGGCGGCCATCGGCTTCAAAGCGGATGTCCGCAGAGTAGGCGGAGTTTCTTAGAGATCGCTGGGAATCGTCCGAGGCTTTCCTGGGTCGCCTAGTCGAGACCGCCCACGATGTTCGGAGAAACAGCCGGCCGCTCGCAAAGCGCCTCGAATCCAGGCGTGAAGCCCGGGCGAAGCTGGTTGTCGATGGCGAATGCCTCGTAGCCGGTGGTCCGGCGCACGAACTCGAGGCCTGCGAGTCCCATCGCCAGACCCGCGGTGGCGAAGACGTCGGCCTGGAGTATGTCCGCTCCTACCACCGTCAAGCTGAGCAGTGCGACGGCCGGTCTGCCGGTGTGCGGGTCGACGACGTGCTCGCCCTTCTCATAGGTGCCCGACGTGGCGACCGCAAGGTCGCTGGCCAGGACGACGCAGGCGACCTTGTCGCGTTCGACAGGGTGCCGGACCCCGACACGCCAGGGCCCGCCTTCTGCGTTTCGGCCTCGAGTCTGAACGTCGCCACCGGCGTCGACGAAGTAATTGCGGTAGCCGTAGCCGTCGAGGATCGAGCAAGCGCGGTCGATGGCCCAGCCCTTGACGAGGCCTGAGGGGTCGAAGCGACCGCCGATCCACGGCGAGAAATAGCCGTCGGTCGCGCGCTCGTAGTGGCGGCAGAGCTCAATTGCCTGTTTCATCAACGGGCCACCGTCCTCAGGTCGAAGCTCGGCCCGGTTAATCCGGCTGACTTCGCTCGCGGCAAGAAATGGGCTGAAAGTTCGGTCCAGCAAAGAGAAGTCCTCGAACACCCTGTCGAGGGCCTCGGCATCGGCCGCGTCGTCGACCACGTTCACGGTGACGGGCATGCCCATGGTTTCCTGGACTCGTCGCATCAGGCGGAGATGTCCCGACGGCGCATCCCCGCCGCGGCCAGCGCCAGGCCGCCGAGGGCAAGGACGACGCAGGCCGCGATGCCCGCCCAGTCCCACGACCCCGTCATCGGCTCGCCCATGTGCGCGGTCAGCGCGAGTCCGTGGACCCAGTCGGGCAGCTTCAGTGCCGGTGCGATCAAATCGATGAGAAACGTGGCGATGACCACGGCGGCCACGGCCTCCCCTGCGATGGAGGGGCGCAGGAGGCCGCCGACGGCCAGGCCGATTCCGGCCAGCCCCGCCGCATACAGCCCCAGCACAACCGTCCCCAGGATCGGCGTCGACGCATCGCTTCCAACGAGCACCGCGCCGGCGCCAACTCCCATGGCGAGCATTGCCGTCATCACGGCGATGGCGGCGAGCACGCCAAGCCCGGATGACATCGCCCACCGGGCCCGCGCCAGCGGCGTCGCCAGGAGCATCTCCAGGCGCCCGCTCGACTCGTCGGACGCCCAGCCGGCGACGAGGGTCGACGCCGCAAATCCGACGAGGACGAAGCCCAGCTCCACGAAGGCGAGCTGCAAGAAGCCTCCGGAGGTCGCGAGGTCGATCTTGGGGAAGAGGCTGTGGAAGAGGTTGACCGACGCAGGTGAGACCTTGACGAGATTGCTGAAAGACGCGGCGGTGGCTGCGAATGCCATGCCGAAAAGGCCGATGCCGGCGCCCCAGGCGAGGGCGAGGGGCAGGCGCTCGCCAAAAGATCGGGAGACCGGCCCGCGAAGGCCAAGCGTCGCCGCGGGAAGACCTGGCCAGGGGATCGCGCTAGTCTCGCCCAGGTCGCGTCGGACGAACAGCTCGACGCCCACCGCGAACAGGACGACGGCGACCAGCGCCACGGGAATCAGCGACGGCCAGTCGAACTGTCCAGCGAGCGGCTGGTTCTGGCTGGTCCATCCGAACCAGGTGACATTTCCCCAACCCGAGAGCTGTGGCACCGAGGCCTGGTAGCCGTTCACAAAATCTCCTCCGACCAGCACCGCGCCGGCAATCCCGGCCGCGCCCGCCCGGCCGATGACGGGCGCCAGGGCGAACGCGACCGAGCCTGACGCGAGCGCCATGAGGCCGGTCCACAGCGCGAATCCGATCGCCGCCTCGGGCGAGATCGCGTCGCCAGGCAGGCTGGCGAAGACTGCGCCGGCCAGCCAGGACGCGGCTGCCAGTACCACGAGCACGACCGCCATGCCGGTCAGGTGAGCCGCGAGCTTCTCGAGCGCGATCCGGCGCGAGCCGAGTGGCGTCACCGCCACGAACTCGAGGCTCCCTCGCCTCGCTTCGCCGGCGAGGGTCGACGACAGGGCGAAGATCGACCAGAAGCCGGCGATGACGGCGACCGAGGCGGCGTTCTTGAGGGAGATCATGCCGCCGAGCGTCTCGAGGTTGGCGGGCGACGGATTGCCATAGACCCCCCTCATCGCCGCCGGCAGCTCATACACGAGCTTGGCGAAGTCGATCCGCGATTGCAGCGTGGTATACGTCCTGCCGTACGACGCGCCGGAGGCCAGATTGAGACTGCCGAGGATGCCGGCCATGATGATGACGGCGAGCCGCGAGTCGCGGAGCGTTTTCGCGTAGACGCTGCCGAACCCGTAGATCCGGCTCCAGGGGGAGACCGGCGCAGGCGCGGAGCGGAGTGGTGCGTGCGCAAGCTCGGCGGTCATGACCTGGGCGCCTCCACGGCGTCCCTGCCGTACTGCGCCAGGAACGTCTCCTCGAGGCTCGGCTCCCGGCTGATGAAGTCGATCAGGTCGTGGCGGGCTGCGGCCCGGACGACCGGCGTGATGGCGCCCGACACTCGCATGCGAAGGACGTGGTCGACGACCGAGACATCGCTGACGCCCGGCATCCCCTGAAACTCGGCGGTGGGGACCGGGCCTGCGAAGCGAAGCTCCACCTGGTGGTGGGCCAGGTCGCGCAGCGCATCGACGCTGTCGACCTTGGCCAGCCGCCCGTCGCGAATGATCGCCACCCCGTCGCAGGTTCTTACGCCCTCGCTGAGCACATGGCTCGAGAGGAAGACCGTCCGGCCTTCTGACTTCGTCTCACGGACCCGGGAGTAGAACGAC
>JBGPOC010000024.1:0-12876 GCA_041487825.1 Candidatus Dormibacteraceae bacterium
GGGAGACGGGCTTCGAACCCGCTACCTCGACCTTGGCAAGGTCGCGCTCTACCAAGTGAGCTACTCCCGCTCGGGCAGAGGAGCAATGATAACCCGCCCTGTGCCGACGGCACCTCGAGGCGGCTTCACCGGGCTGCGGCCGGTTCGGCCTCGAAGATCTCCTCGATCCGCCGCTTGAACGTTCGGGCGAGCGAGAACGCAAGGGGCAGGCTCGGGTCGTACTTTCCCGTTTCGATCGCGTTCACGGTCTGGCGGGAGACGCCCAGGTGCTCGGCGAGATCCGCCTGCGACCAGTCAAGTTCGGCACGCAGGACCCGCAGCCGGTTCTTCACCGATACCGGAAGGTGAAGATGGCCGTGCCGACGCCCCACAGAGCGGCCATCAAGGGCAGGACGTAGATCCAGTTGAGGTGCGGCATGCCTGCGCCCTCGAGGAACCCGTAGGCAAAGGTGATCAAAGCCGTGGCCGCGAGCGAAAACCCGAAAGCCTCGGCCTGGATCCGCCTGTGCATCTCGTCCAACCCCTCGAGTCGGCGCGCGAAGAGGAACAGGACCATCGCGGCGGGCGCCAGGGGCACGACCGCCACGATGTAGCGCCACGGCGCTTCCGGGTTGGCGCGGAGGACGGTCACCGATCCGATCAGGAACATCATGTAGGCGAGCAGGGCAAGGCCGATCTCGATCTGGGAGCGGTAGATGATCCAGGTCGACTGAGCCGGTGACGGCCGCGGACCGGGGATCCCGGACAGCTCGAGCGGCATCGCGGGCTCCGTCCTCACGAACGGAGATGCCGGATGGGTGTACAGCGGGTCCACCGGGGCCTGCGAGGGGTCTTGTTCAGGAGGGGAGTCGTTCATCGCTCGCCATAGTAAAGCCTGCTTTGCAATATGTCAAGTATACTTGTCTTAGCCACCGCCCGTACGGAGTGGGCCGAGACAGCCCCGGCAGGCGCGAACGGATTTCACCACGTCACTCTCCTACCAACGCCCGCCTCCGGCTGTTCGGTCGATACGCGACTAACATCTGCTGCATGCCAGGCGGTGCCATGCCCAAGTCGAGCGACCAGGCGAAGGCGGTGTTCACCAGGTTGGTGCCGGGCGGACCGACCGTGACGATGCGGCCGATGTTCGGGAACCTGTCCGCATTCGTGAACGGCAACATGTTCGCGGGCCTGTTCGGGGAGGACCTCTTCGTGAGGCTGTCCGAGGACGACAGCGCCAGGGTCCGCAAGCAGGGTGGGCGTGACTTCGAGGTCATGCCCGGGCGCGCGATGAGGGGCTACGTCACCGTGCCGAGCGGCTGGCACGCCAAGCCCGCCGCCACCACGGCGTGGATCGCGACCGCGCTGGAGTTCACCGCGAAGATGCCGCCCAAGGTCGCGAGCGCGAAGCAGGCGGCCACCAAGAAGGCCGCCGGGGCACGCTAGGCCCTCAGCGCTTCGGCTTGCCCTTCCCGGGCGCCGGCCTTTCCTTTCCGTCGATCGCAGGAGCGGGCTGAGCGCCTGGCTCCGGTTCCACCTTGGGTGGTTCGGCCGCAGGTTCGGACTGAGGGCCCATCGACACATTGCCGCTAAACGTCGCGCCGTCCTGGATGACCAGGCGAGCGACCTTGACGTCACCGGTGAGGGAGCCGGATCGCGCAACGACCAGACGCTTGCGAGCGGTGACCGTCCCGCTGACGTGGCCGCGGATGCTCACGTCCCCACCCGCGAGCGAGGCGTTGACCTTGGCCTCGTCGTCCACCTCGACATTCCCGGTGGCGTGGATCTCGCCCTCCACCGTGCCGCCCAGGCGCACATCACCGTCGATGTGAAGCTGTCCGATCAGGCGGTCGCGCGGGCCCAGGGTGACAGCGCTGCGCTGGTCGGGTGCTGTGGTTTCAGGCGGCGGCTGATCCGCCGTCGACCTGGGAACCCTAGCCCCCGGAGCCCTGCTGCTCAAAGTCACCCATTCGGACATGCCCGTTCAGGCTGGCCCCGTCTTCGATCTGCAACCGGCGCACGGTGATGTCGCCGTTCATCTTTGCGTTCTTGCCGAGGATCAGCTTGTCGCGCGCATTGAGCGTTCCCTCGACCTCGCCCTTGATCGTGACGTTGGAGGCCTCGAGAAAAGCTTTGACGCTGGCACCGGATGCGACATCGATGTTGCCGCTGACCCGAAGCTCACCTTCAGCGCGACCGTCCACGTGCACGTGCCCGTCGTAGGTCAGCTTGCCTTCGAGGCTGTCGTTCGGCCCCATCGTGAACCGGCGAACTCCGTCGCGCTTGTCTTCGACCTGGTCCTGGGCAGCCTCGACAGGCGTGCTCTGTGCGACTGCCTCCTGTACGTCCATGAATTCGAATCACCCCCGCTTGGATTGGGACCTCGGTGCGCCCGAAGTCGAGCATTCAGGGTACTGCAGCCAGGGCTATACCTGCGACCGGAAGCTCGATTCATTGCCAGGCAACCGAAGGTTGCCCGCACCATCGCTCTCCGCGCCAGACGGCACCGCTTCAGTCGGTGCGGTCCTCGATTTCCCAGGCGTGGTCGACGGCGTGCCACGCCATGCGGCGAGCCGTGTAGCGCGCGGGCCAGCCGGAGTCCGGCACGCCTTTATTGCCCGCGCGAAGAGCGGCCACGATCGTGTTCCGGTGCTCGCGCACCGCTGCCGAGTCCGCGGCCGCCGGTTCTTTCAACCGGAGTCCGAGCCTGCGCGCATAGGCGGTCTCGGCGCCGAGCACATGCTGCACGATCGCATCACGGTCCCGACCCCCGCCACGCGGACCTTTGCGTAGAGAGGCGGGCGCCGTTTCGACCACGCGGTCGAGAACGGTCCACGACGCTGAGACGAGGGCTGACAGCCGTCCGGCGTCCTTCTTCGTCAGCCTCCTCCGCTCCGCCTTGGCGATCGCCGACGGCGCGCCGAACTCGGTCGTCGCGTCGCCAGGCAGGCGCTCCAGCACTTCGAACCCGGCGCCCGGCGCGAACGCGATCCGCGCCGCCTTTGCCACCGCCGCGTATCTCGGCGCTGCCGCCGCCAGCGCCTCCAGGGCTGACTTTTCGTCTTTCCCAGAACGCGTCCAGCCAGGCCAATCCGCAGCGGACGCGAAGACGCGGCGCTTGCCGATCTCGAGGTACACGTGAGCAGCCATCAGGTCTTCGAGCGAACCAGGAAACCCAGCTCGTACAGGCGCTTGGCCATCGAGATGGCCGTGTCGGTGAATGCCGCCGTCTCATCGCGCGACAGCTCGAGAGTTGTGCCGACCTTGCGTACAGCCTGCCGCAGGGTGGTGAGGCCATCCAGACTCTGCAGCAAGAGCGCGGTGTTGATGTCGAGGCGGCCCTGGAAGCCGATTCCCTCGGCGAGGCTCAAGGTCGCCTCCTGAAGCTGCCATTTCCCTCCCGCCGAGGAGAGCCGCTGCTCCAGCCGGTGTTCAGGCACCAGTACGAACCTGACGTCCAGGAGCTCCGCCTCCTGGCTCAACGACCGCAGGTGATCCTCCGCCTCGAACACGCGCTGGACGAGCGCACTGGAGGATCCGCGCCCGCCCGTGATCGAATCCGCCCGCACCCAGTTCTTGCCTTCCGACCGCCGCCGCAGGATGACGGCGCCGAACGCGATGAGGTCGATACGTTCCCGCCTGTAATAGTCGGTCCAGCGGTCGAGCGCGGCGCCGTAGTCCGCCGCATCCACTCTCAGTCCGGGCTGGTTCCACTTTGCCGCCTGGGCCAGAGGATCGTCGCTCAGGTAGTGGAGCAGCCAGGCGTCGCACGGTAGGCCCTGGAGCCACGAGCGCAGAGGCTGGGACCACTCCTGGTCCTTCTTGAGCGCCCAGCTGATGAGAATGTGGCCGAAGCCGCCCTCCTCGAGGTGGCCCGGCATGTCACGCACGAGCTGGCGGCACAGGCTGTCGACCTGCATGCCGCTGTCTCGGTACAGGAACGTCGTATCCGGCGAGATGACGTACGGCGGGTTCGCCGTGATGATGTCAAACCTCTCGCCCACCACCGGCTCGAACCAGCTTCCCAGGCGGAACTCGATATTCTCGACCCGGTTGAGACAGGCGTTCAGCTCTCCGAAATAGAGGGCGCGTGGATTGATGTCGACGGCGACCACCCGCCTGCAGTGATTGGCCAGCAGCATCGCCTGGATGCCGCCTCCCGTGCCAAGATCGAGAGCGCTTCCAACCTTGCGGCGAACGGTCAGGTCCGCCAGGAGGGTGGCCGGGCTGTTCACGCCAGTCACGACGTCCGCTTCGTGACCGCCTGTGTCGCCGTAGTAGTTTCGGTCGCAGGCGATGACGATGTCGCCGTGGGGGATGATCCTGATCGTCGACCGCACCCCACCGCCTGCCGTTTCGACCAGGCCCAGCCGCTCGAGCTCCTCCAACGGAAGGCCGGGGAGGCTCGACGCCAGGTCGGCCGGCTCCACGGTGGAGCCGATCAGGAACAGCCGCATTAGGACGTGAAGCGGTGACCGGCCCGCCAGGCGGCGTTCGAACACCACCACCTCCCCCGGCTTGGCGGACAGGTGCTGGTCGGTCCTGAGCGCCGCCTGCACGTTGTCGCGCGTGTACCCGGCCTGGTCGAGCGCAGCCCGCACCCGCGAAAGGCCCTGCCTGTCCAGGGTTGCCTCCGGGAGGGTCACAGCGGCCTGCAGCGCGGCAATTTCAAGATTCGTCGTCCTTCAATGCTTAAGCCGTTGCATTCCGCGTAGGGCGGATTATCCTTCGTCTGTCGCCGCGCGTTCGTTGCATCGCGTTCGTTGCATAAGGAAAGGGAGGTTGTGGTCATGGAAGGTGGGCCCAAGGCAAGCCGGCGCGCAATCTTGCGCCATGGCGTGGTTGCCCTTGGGGCGTTGGCCGGCGTCGTGGGCCTGACCGGCGCCGCCGGGCGCGCCAGGACCGGAAACCTCCTGGCCGCGACCATCCCCGGCACTACGGTCCTCACCCTTCACGGCAAAGACTGGCACCTGTCCGCACCCGGCCTGAGGCGCGGAGACCTGCCGAAGCGAGGCGACCAGGTGTCGCTGACGGGCGCCATCGGCATGGCTGCCGGCGCCGAGCGCGTCGGATCGTTCCTCGCCTCTGTTCAGCACCTGGACAGCCCCGGCGGCCACGGTCCGTATGCGAAGGCGCAGCTCGAGACGCATACCTTCCTTCTGCCGGATGGCACCCTTTTTGGCATGGGCACGACGATTTCCGGCTCCGAAGGCGTCTTCGCGATCGTGGGCGGCACGGGTCGCTACATCGGCGCCTCCGGCAGCTACACGGGGCGGCAGAGCCCACTCGAAACGGGTGGCGATGGGACCGCCCTCTTCACGCTCACGCTGAACTCAGGGAGATAGACCCATGGCCGCAGTTGACTACTTCCTCAAGATCGACGGCATCCCGGGTGAGTCGAGAGACGCCAAGCACAAGGAGGAGATCGTTCTCGATTCATTCAGCTGGGGTGAAAGCAACTCCGGTGGCACCACCACGGGCGGGGGCGGCGCCGGCAAGGTGTCGATGCAGGACTTCCACTTCACTGCCAAGTTGAGCAAGGCCTCCCCGAAGCTGATGCTCGCCTGCGCCAGCGGCAAGCACATCCCGAATGCCGTGATGACGGCCCGCACGTCAGGTGGCAAGCAGGGTGGGTTCGAGTTCCTGTTCATCAAGATGAACGACATTCTCGTGACCTCTTTTCAGACCGGCGAGACTGGCGGCGTCGTGCCGGAGGACGCGGTCAGCCTCGCCTTCGCCAAGATCGAGGTCGACTACAAGGAGCAGAAGCCGAGGGGTACGCTCGGCGGCACCATCTCGTTCGTCTGGAACCTGAGCGAGAACAAGTCGGGCTAACCGGCGCGGGAGCCGTTACCCCACAGCCCTAGCGGTGCAGCCGGCCGCGAGGAGGTGTGCCGGCCATGGCCTTGCGAGGTGGCCTGGGGCTCTTCGCTCGTGAGAAGCTCGCTGCCCTTCGGCAAGGCGCCGGGCTCGTCGGGTGCCATCTCGTCGACGAGACTCAGCAGGTTTGCGAGCATTGGTGACTCGTCGTCACGCCAGTAGGCGATGCCGAAATCGATCACGAGCTCGGGTGTCATACGTCGATAGACGACACCCGGCACCGGCGTGCTTGCGATGCGAGAACTGTTCGCGAACGAGATCAATGAAGTCGAGCGGGCCACAGCCTCGAGGGCCTGGTCGGGTGGCTCGCGCATCACAACGTTCGGCTCCGCGCCCGTATGTCGGGCCAGCCACCTTTCCAGCTTCGCGGGAAAGCCCTGAAAAGCGGTGGAAGGGAATGCGACCAATGGCTCTCCCCGAAGCGCCTTCACGGGTATGGGTTCGAGGCGGCCGAGTGGGTGGTTCGCGGGTAGAGCCAGCATGACGGCATCCCGACTCAAGAGACGCACCGCGATCCCGTCGACCATGGCGCCGGCGAGACCCACGAACGCAGGGTGGACGAAAGCGGCGTCGATTGCGCCCTCGAGCAGGAGTTCGATGTTCAGGGCGGAATGGCCGTACGTGGTCTCGATCTGCGCCACGGGGTGGCGGCGGCGCAACTCTGCTACCAACCGGCCCGGGAACGCCACGGCTCCGTGCGACAGGTAGGAAAGACGCAAGCGTCCGGCGACGGCGTCAGCCTGGTCCTTAAGCTCGCGCAGGGCGCGATCCTCGACGCGGATCAGGCTCCGTGCATGCGGAAGCAGCACCTTTCCGGCGGGCGTCAGCTGCACCTCCCGTGCGTTCCGAGCCAGCAGCTGGGCGCCCAACTCCCTTTCCAGGGCCTGTATCCGGAGGGTGAGACCGGGTTGCGTGAGGTTCAAGCGCGCTGCGGCGCGCCCGAAATGTCCCTCGGTGGCAACCGCTACGAAAGCCCTTAGCTGACGGAGCTCCATGCCTGACCCAGCGGCGTCGCGCCGACCTGACTATGCGTCGAAGCCATCATCGGATAATACATTCCACGTGGAGAACAAAGCTGAGCAAAGCGCCAGGTTGCTCAACACCAGGGAAGCGGCTCGTTTCCTCAGGGTGAGCGAAGCCTCTATCCGGCGCTGGAGCGACGCCGGGATCCTTCCAGTGCGCCGTATCGGGGGCCGCCGGGAACGACGGTTCCGCGAGGCCGACCTCATCACGTACCTGGGCGCATCTCACCCGCCTGTAGCCGGTGGGCGGGCGCCGGTCCAGGTCGACGTCGACGTGGGAGGTGTGCAACTGCCCCTGCACAGTCACCTGGCCACCTTCTACAACACCGACGCAGGCCGCATGCGCCTGACGGTCCCTTTCCTGGCTGACGGGATTCGTGCCGGCCAGCCTTGCTTCCTCGCCGCGGCGGGGGACGTGCTGGACGCCTACCTCGAGGCCGTGCGCGCTGAGGGGATAGATATCGACTCGGCATTGCGAAACGCGCAGCTCGTCACGGTCGATGGTCCGGGTACGACCGTGCGAGGCGCTCTGGATTTCTGGGAGGAGCGTTTCTGGCCGGCCCTGGCCGGGGGCAGGACCTTGATTCGCGCGGTGGGCGAAATGAGCTCCGAGCGGAAGGTCTTCTCGTCGGATGCCGAGATGATCGATTACGAGGTCGCTTTCAACATGCTGGCGAGGCGGTTCCCGACCGTTTCCCTCTGCCAGTACGACGTCAGAGAGTTCGACGGGGAGACGATCTTTCAAGCGATCAGAGCGCACCCCGATCTCTACAACCTTCACCTCGGCAGCTTCTTGAACTGAGCGCGGGGCGTGCTTATCACCCGGTAAGACAATCGAATCGGCCGGGCAGGCAATGCCCTCCATAGTTTGCGGAGAAGACACGTTCGTGCGAGACTCCCAGGCCGCCTCCCACCCGGACGCACCCCGGGATCAGCGCGTGCGGGTCATGATCGTGCAGGACCACCCCATGCTCTCCACGGCGATTGCGCGCACCCTGGGGACTCAACCCGACATGGCCGTCTGCGGCATCGCGCGAAATGGCGGTGATGCGGCGGCGCTCGCGACTCGGGAGAAGGCCGACGTCGCCTTGCTCGACTTCCGGCGCCCGGACATGAGCGGGCCGGCGGCGGCGGGGATGATCCTGACGGTGCTGCCGAACGCGGCGATCGTCTTCCACAGCGCCGCGGAATCGGAATCAGACCTGCTCGATGCGATCGACGCCGGCGCCACCGGATACCTCACCAGGTCTGCCCCGGCGACACAGATCGTCGAGGCCGTGCGCCGCGCGGCCCACGGAGACGTGCTCATACCGGTCGAACTCTTTGCAAAGGCCCTCGCCCGACAGCGACGCGTGGACAGCAAAGCGGCTGAGCATATGAGGCTGCTTGCCCTGTTCACTCCCGTGAGCTCGAGCTGTTGGGCCTGCTTGTAGAGGCCCCCGATACGGGCACCCTGGCGCAGCGCATGGGCATCGCGCCACACACCGTCGAGTGGCACGTCAGTCACGTCATCGAGAAGCTACAGGTTCACTCCAAGCTGCAGGCCGTCATCCAGGCAGCTCGACTGGGCCTCATCAAGCTGTAGGCTTTCCACCGCGACGCGACCGTCTGATCGCGATCAGGTCGGGTCAGCTCGGCGTGTAGTCACGCGTCGTACTCGGTCCGGCCAGCCGCTCCTTGCGCGGGCCGTGGGCCTCCGCCTCTCGGGAGCGCCGGTACCGTTTCTCCGCCTCGGCGCTGTCGCCTCTGAGCTCGGCGACGCGCGCGAATGCGCGCCACGTCCAGCCCGCCAACTGCCGTTCGCCGAGCTCTTCCGAGGCGCGAATCGCGTATCTCAGATCCTCCTCCGCCTCGTCGAGACGGCCGAGCTCGCGCTTGACGATGCCACGCTCCGCCCTGGCGTCGGCCAGCTCCCAACGGGCGCCAAGCTCGGTGAAGATCGCAATGCCTCGATCGAGCCAGGGCACCGAATCCTCGAATCGGCCGAGATCCTCGAACACGCGCCCCTTCTGGACGGCGGTGACTCCGACGCTGAATTGATCGCCGGTCTCCTCTGCGAGCGCGCTCGCCTCCTCGATCAGCCGAAGCGATTCCTCGAAGTCGGTGGTTTCCATCCGGTTGATCGACAGGGAGGTGAGCGCCCGAACGCGCGCCCAGCGGTCCCTGGTGCCGGCTACGGAGAGCGCGCGACGCCAGATGGCCTCCGCCTCGTCGAACCGATCCCGGGTCCAGGGGACCCAACCCGCGAACAGCAACGTGCGGGCGATCGCATATGGATCGGCGAGCTGCTCCGCCGCGGCAAGCGACCGGTCCAACAATGCTTCGGCCTTGTCGACATCCGCCTCGACGTTGATGGCGATGTCGCCCAGGAACCGCAGGGCGTGTGTCAGCGCAAACGCATCGTCATTTGCTTCGGCGAGCGCAACCGAGCGCTCGAGCGCGGCAGTTGCGGCAGGGTAGGCGCCCAGCCAGTAGTGGGCCTCCCCCATACCAGCCAGAGCCCTGGCTTCGCGGACGCCCCAGCGACCGTCGGGCCCTGACATCGCCAGCGACCGCTCGTAGAAATCGATCGCGGACCGGCTCTCCATCCGCCTCCTTGCACGGTCGCCGGCCACCAGCAGGGCGTCCGCCGCACGCTCTGAGGGGCGGTGGTCGTTAGGATCCAGGTCGCGCGCAGCCAGCGCCCCGAGCTCGAAATGATCCGCCGCCCACGAGGGGTGGCCGGTCGCCAGGAGGTTTTCGGCCACGAGCTCGTGCAACCTCAGTCGTTCGCGCTTGGGCAGGCTCGCGTAGGCGACCTCGCGAAGGGTGGAGTGCCGCAGCCGCCACTGACCCGCGGACCTGCCCTCGTCACGCACGATGATTTCGGCGTCCTCGAGCATTTGAAGCTCTTCGAGCGTGGTCGCGTCGTCCAGGACCTTCAGCTCGGCGAGATCGAACGAGTTCACGAATACCGAAGCCCGCCGGGCAAGATCTCGCAACCTGGCCGGCAGATGATCCAGCCTCGCCAGCACGACCGCCTGCACCGTCGGCGGGAGGCTGGCCGCGCCTCCCTGCGGCCCGCCGTCGCCGTCGCTCATGAGCATGCCGGTCGTTTCGATGATGAAGTAGGGGTTGCCACCCGCACGCGCGGCGATCTCTGCCGAGCCCGCCTCGTCGATCCGATCGCCACCCGCGGCGCGAACCAGCTCGATCGACTCCTCGCTCGACAGCAGATCGAGTCGGACCAGCACCGCGTTTCCGCTGCTCGAGCCCCATGACGGCCGCGACTCGAGCAGTTCAGGACGTGCAAGGGCGAGGACCAGGGTGCGCCGTGGGCCTCGGGGCCCTTTGGCGCCCAGGCGCTCGATCAGGTCGAGCATCACCGGCCTCAGCGTGTGCACGTCCTCGAACACGAGCACGACGGCGCTCTTGCCGGCCAGCCCGTCGATCAGCGAGACGAAACCGGTCGTCACGTCATGCACGAACGCGGTCTCCTCGCGGCGCCCAGCCATGCCGAAGAGCAAAGCCAGGCGTTCGACGGCCGCCTCCGATTCAGACGGGTCCAGGTACCGATCCACGAGATCGCGCATACGCCGGCGAGTGGTGTCGCGCGTTTCGCCGTCCCGGATGCCGGCAAGGTCCGCAACAATCGCCGCGATCGGGGCGAATGTGGCCGTGTCCGTGTATGAACGCGCGCGGCCCTGCAGAACGACCACGCTGGATTCGAGGCTCGCGATGAACTCCGCCGCCAATCGCGTCTTGCCGATGCCTGCTTCGCCAAGGACCGTCACCAGCGCCGGCCGGCCGGTCGCGGTGGCCAGGCTCAGGCTCTGGCGAAGAATCGCCTGCTCGCTGCCGCGACCGACAAAGGCGATCGTGCGGCGGGATGAGCGCGCCGTTAGTGCCTCAACCGGGAAAGCGGCCAGCTCCGCATCGAAGCCCTTCGCCTTGACCGAGCGACGAGGACCGTACGTGACCGCATGGTTGGACAGCGTGTGGGTGGTGTGGCCGGCCAGGATCTCGCCCGGCCGGGCGGCGGCCTGGAGTCGGGCCGCCATGTTGACGACCGGACCTGTGACCATGAGCTGACCTGCAGGTCCCAATCCCGCGGCGGCCTCACCCGACTCGATGCCGACCCTGACCTCCAGCGGTGCAGACAGGCCTTGCGTCCTGCCAAGGCGGCGCACACGTTCGCGAATCGCCGTTCCCGCCCTCACCGCCCGGAGGGCGTCGTCCTCATGGACGTGCGGGAGTCCGAAAACGGCCATCACAGCATCTCCGATGAACTTCTCCGGCCGGCCTCGCAGAGCCTGCAGCTCCTCGGTCGCCGCCTGGAAAAATGCCCCCATGACCTCGCGCGCACGCTCCGGATCGAGCGATTGCGCCAGGCCGGTGGAGTCCACCAGGTCGGCGAACAGGACCGTGACCATCTTGCGTTCCTCGGTCCCGAGCAGGAGGGCGACGGCCGCGCCACAGTTCGGGCAGAAGTGCGCGTCGTCAGGCAGCGGCTGACCACAAACCTGGCACGGCATGAAGGCAGGATAGACGGGGGGGAGAAGCTCTCCGGCCCTTAGACGCGATCGAGTGAGTCGCGGCGCAGTCGGTCGGCCATCGCGGTGATCACGACCGACAGCAGAGGGTCACTGCTCTTGATCGCATCTCGGAACTGCGCGTGGCTCATGACCATCACGCGGGCGGGGGTCGCCGTGACCACGGTCGCCGTTGCAGGGCCGCGATCGAGCATGCTGATCTCGCCGAAGAAGTCTCCGGCGTTGAGGGGCGGCCGCGAAGCCCCGTCGACGTTCACCGTCGCGTGGCCCTCGAGCAGGACATAGAAGCTGTCGGAGGGGCTGCCCTGCACGATGAGTTCGTGACCTGCCTTGAGATCCACTTCGTCCGTGCGGCTGGCCAGGAACTCGAGCTCCTTGCGGCTGCACCGCGAGAACAGTGGCACCCTGCCCAGAGCCTCCGTTTTCGGATCGCGCATCCAGGCAGGATAACCCTGCCGGCGGCCCCGTCAAGCCTCGGCGCTCAGGAGCTCGGAAGCGCCTCCAGGGTGGTGACGGCGTCGTCGAGCCGTGAGCGCTTCAGCCTCCCGCTGAGGATGGCGGCCTTGATGGCGTTGTACGTGGCGTCGGCCACCGAAAGATGGTGGGCGATCATCACCATGTCGCCTCCGTTGACGAGGAACTCAACCGCGGCCTCGGGCGCCGGTGTGGTCGCCGTGATCGCCCCCATCTCCATGTCGTCGGAGATGATCGCCCCGGTGAACCCGACGTCCGACCTGAGCAGCTGGATCGTGACCGGCGACAGGTCCGCCGAGTGATGCGCGTCGATGACGGGGTAGTAGAGGTGTCCGAGCATGACGAAGTCGACGACATGCTCTGCCGCCGCCTCGAACGGGGGCCAGTCGCGTGATTCAAGCGTGGCCAGGCTCTCGTTGATGCGAGGCAGCTGAATTTCGGAGCTGACACTCGTGTCGCCGTGGCCGGGAAAGTGCTTGGCCGCCGACAGCATGTTGGCGGCATGGATGCCGTCGACGACCGCGCCGATGGCCGCGGCGACGGCTCTGGAATTCGTGCCGTAGCAGCGGCCCCACATGATCGAGCTGGGACCGTTGCAGACGTCCGAGACGGGGCCAAGGTCGAGGTCGAAGCCCAGGGACTTGAGCGCCGACGCCATGCGCATTGTGGCGGCCTGCCCGACAGGCATCGGCGAGCACGGCACCGAGCCGACCGCCAGGCATACCTGGCCGCCCTCCTGGTCCGTGGCCGCGACGAGGCGGTGCCTCTCCACGACCCGGACCCTTGCGATCAGGGCGGTCACCGCCGCGGCGGAGCCCGCGTTGTGGTTCCCGTTGATCACGATCAGCCCGCCGAACTGGCGTCGCTGCCAGTCGGTGAGCACGGCGGAGCTCAGGGTGCCCTGGAAGCCCACCATGATCACCGCGCCGACCTCCTCGTTCAGGGTCAGCCCCCCCGGCCCGAGCCGCTGCTCTGGGCTTGCCGAGGAA
>JBGPOC010000025.1:0-12832 GCA_041487825.1 Candidatus Dormibacteraceae bacterium
CATCATCCTCGCCCTCGTCGTGATCGCGGCATTTGTCCTCGTAGCACTCAACGCGAGTACGGCCAACACTGGTCAGACGAGAAATGTGGTCGTGGCCACCCAGGATCTGCCGCCCCGAATTCCCATCGACGCCGCATCCCTGGTGATCGCAAGCGTGCCGATCACCGACTACGAGAGCCTCTTTTTCACCAGGATCGACGACGTCAAGGGGACGATACCGCTGGTCACCATCGTCAAGGGCGAGGCCATCACCTCGAACCTGGTGGCCAAGCCGGGCCAGGCGCTGGCGTCGCAGTCCGCGTTCCTGCCCATCCCATCAGGTTTCGTCGCCCTGACCATCCCCACGAGCGAGCAGCAGGGCGTCGCCGACTATATCCAGCCCGACGACTACATCTCGGTCATCGCCACCGTCACCTCCGGCGCCAAGGTGGCGAGCAAGACGATATTCGTAAACCTCCACGTGATCCGGGTCGGCATGGAAACCTCAACGGGTGGAAGCACCTCCACGACCGCAACCAGCCTCACCGTCGTGGTCACCGAGTGCCAGGCCGAGTTCATAACCTGGTTCCTTCAGTACGCCTCCCTCAAATACACGCTCGAGTCGTACCAGGACTACCTGCAGGGCCCACCCACCAAGGACCCGAACTGTCCGAGCGTCAGCTCGGCAACCGGGGTGACCCTGCAATTGGTGCAGAAGGCCTACCCGAGCCTCTTCTAGGTCATGTAGGTCATGCCGTGAACCTGCCGCCCCTTGCCGTCTCTTTGATCATCGCGGTGCTGATGGCGGCGGCGATCGCGGTCTTCTTCTGGAGTCTCGACCGCATACGCAAGGAACGCACCACGCCGGACCCCTCCGCTTCTGCGGCCATGGCGACGCCGCGCGAACTGGTCGAGCGCCTGCTCCGCCCGGCGGCGGACAACCTCAGCCAGCGGCGCAGCGTGCGAGGCCGGCCAACCCTGGCCGAAGACCTGGCCCGCGCCGGCCTCAACATCACGCCTCCCGAGTATCTCCTCCTTCGGATCGGAGCCGTGGCCCTGGGAGCGCTGATCGGCCTCTTTCGTTTCGGTCTTTCCGCGGGCCCGATCATCCTCGGCGTCGTCGGTTTCATACTCCCGCCACTGGTCGTCAGCTACCTCCAGCGCCGCCGCCAGAACCTCTTCAACGAGCAGTTGGCCGCGATGCTCCAACTGCTGTCCAACTCGCTGAAGACCGGCTACGCGATCGACCGCGCGATCGAAACCGTCGCCACCAAGTCACGGCCGCCTGTTTCAACGGAGTTCGAGCGCGTCACCACCGAGATCACGCTCGGCACCTCTGTCGAGGACGCGCTGAGCGCCCTGCTGCTGCGAATCAACAGCCCCGACCTGGAGTTCATCGTCACCGCGATCCTGCTCCACATTCGCGTCGGCGGAAACCTGGCAGAGGTGCTCGACACCATCTCTGATACTCTCCGCGATCGCCTGCAGACCAAGCGCGACATGAGCGTCCTGACCGCTCAGTCACGGGCATCCGCGACCATCATCACCGGCCTGCCCATCCTTCTCGCGCTCGGCCTGTACGTGTTCGTGCCCGGCTACTTCGCTCCGATGACATCGACGTTCATCGGCTACGTCCTCCTGGGGATCGCTGCGCTTCTCATCGTGATCGGCAACGTCCTCATCAACCGCATGACCACACTCCAGGCGTAGCTCGAATGCTCCTCATCGCGGTTTCGGCGGGACTCATCTGCGGCGTGATCGTGGCCGCCTTCTTCATCGCGCTGGACCGCAACCTCGCCACCGCGGCGCCGACCAACGGCGTCTGGACCGCCCCTGAGGTCAGGACGCCGCTGCTCAAGCGCCTGGAGCTGGCGGCCCGCCCGCTCGCATCCAGGCTGCCCGCGCTCGCGGCCGGGGAGCTCCGCGACAAGCTCAGCCGTGCGGGCGACCCGGGCAACCTGACTCCCGCCGGCTTTCAGGCGGTTCGATACGGGCTCGGCGCCCTCCTTGCCATGGCAGGACTGGCGGCCGGCCTACTCCTTCCACTTCAATCTCCGGCGCTGGTGACCGCACCCATCGCCGGTGCGGCGTCCGCGGTGGTCGGATACTTCATCCCTCTCCTGTGGCTGAACCAGAGGATCTCCGTCCGCCGCCACCAGATCCAGCGCTCGCTGGCTGAGGCCACCGACCTGCTGACACTCGTGGTGGAGTCGGGTATGAGCCTCGACGAGGGGCTCCTCAGCATCACCGAACGATTCCACAACGCGCTCGGAGACGAGATTGGCAAGGTCCTGCGCGAGATCCGTCTGGGCCGGCCTCGAATGGCTGCGCTCGAGGGCATGGCCCAGAACTGTGGCGTTGCCGACCTGCATCACCTCGTCGAGTCGATCGTGCAGTCAGACCAGATGGGGGTTCCGATCGCACGCCTACTGAGGGTACAGGCCACGGAGATGCGACGCCGCCAGCGGCAGACCGCGCAGGAACGCGCCGCTCAGGCATCGTCCCGGATGGTCTTTCCGATGGTCGGATGCATTTTTCCGGTCCTGTGGATCGTTCTGCTAGGCCCGGCGATCATCCAGATCCTGAAATCGCTTCATTAGGCGGTGAGCAGTCGCTTGACCCCGCGGGGTCTGCAGCCATCGTTCAGCGACCTGGACAAGCCGCTCTACACGATCAGCGTGGCCGCCGAGATTCTCGAGACGCATCCGCGCACGCTCATGCTTTATGAGGACGCGAGCCTGCTCGAGCCGCACCGCACGTCCACGAACCGGCGACGATACTCGCAGCGCGACATCAGCAAGGTCCAGGTGATCCAGTACCTGACGCGGGAGAAAGGGGTCACGCTGGCGGGCGTGCGGCACATCCTCAGCCTGTTCGAGGTGATGAAGAAGCACAGGGTCGAACCGCCGGCGAACCTACGGGAGATCTTCGACCGCTACTCGCAGATAATTTAAATCCGAACCCAACCTCCCTCCCACCTTTAGGGGGGAGGGCTAGGGGTGAGGGGCGTTAACCTGGATTCCCGAGTTATCTAGCCCTGTGCCGCCTTGCGCCGGCGCTTGGCGACCGGGGCCCACAGGCTTTCGAGGTCGTAGTACGAGCGCTCACCCGGCAGGAACACGTGCGCCAGGACCGAGTCGAAGTCGAGCAGAATCCACGTCGCATCCGCGTAGCCGTCGACCGCGAGCGCCCTGACGTTCTTCTCCTTCGCCGCTTCGACCATCGCGTCGGCGATGGCCTTCACCTGCCGGTCGGTCTCGCCCTCGCAGATCACGAAGTAGTCTGCGATCGAGGTCATATCGCGAACGTCGAGGACGACAGGCTTCCAGGCCTTCTTGTCGACCGCCGCAGCGCGCAGCAGCTTCGCGAGCTGCAGGGGTGTCGTTCCCCGCGAACTCCGAGGCTTCGCCGCGAGTTCTTGGGGACCCCTGGTGCGAGCAGCCTTCAACATCGAGATTATCCCGCGTAGAGCCGGTGCAGGGTTATGTACCGCTCAACGGCGGCAGGGACCTTGCCGGTGATCGAGCCACCCGCGGCGATGGCGCGGCGGATCGCGCTGGCGGAGACGTCGGGCGTGGGTTCGAGGCAGAGAACCACCCCCGCTCCATCCAGGCCGGCCTGTTTCAGGTCGCTCGCCTGCGGCGCCCCGGTGCCTGGCCGCGCGACGACCACGATCGATGCGAGCGTGCGCACCTCATCGGGCCGGCGCCAGGTTGAGAAGAGCCGTGCGGCGTCCCAACCGAGGATGACGAAGAGCTCAGCGCCGGGGTGCAGCCGCCTCATCTCGAGGAGCGTCTCCACCGTGTACGACGGCCCGCTTCGTTTCACCTCCACGTCCGAGACCGCAAATCGCGGTTCACCGGCCGTCCCCAACCTGCACATCTCGAGGCGCTGATCGGCCGGGGCGACCGCCGGCGGCCGATGCGGCGGGTGGCCGGAGGGGATGAAGATGACCCGATCGAGGGATGCGCAACCCATCGCCGCAGCGGCCGCCGCCAGGTGGCCGAAATGAATGGGGTCGAACGTCCCCCCCAGCAGGCCGATCCTCTGGCCACTCACGGCTGATACTCGAACTCGACCTCGGCGATACGCACCGTGTCACCCGGTTGCACGCCGGCCGCCTCAAGGGCCGCGTTCACGCCGAGGCGGTCGAGCTCGGTCTGGAAGCGCGCCAGGCCGCCTTCCGACTCCAGGTCGGTTCGCTCGAGCAGCTGCTCGACCCTGTCTCCTCGAACGACGAAGCCCCAGGTCAGGCGCTCGACGGCAAGGCCTGCACGTGCCCCCGATACCGGAAGCTTGCCGGCGCGCGCGGGCCCCTGCGGGCGCGGCTCGGGCGCCCCGGCGAGCGTCGTGACGATCGCGTCCATCAGCTCGGGCAGGCCTTCACCAGACAGAGCGGAGACGAAGTGGATCGGACCCTTGCGGCGCGATCGCGCGCGCAGCTTGCGGGCTGGTTCAAGGTCGAGCTTGTTGATCGCGATGACATAGGGCCTGCGGGCGAGGTCGGCGGAGAACTGCTCGACCTCACGCTGAACGACGGCCAGGTCCTTCCACGGCTCGGGTGACGTGCCGTCGACGACGTAGACGAGGATCTTCGTCCGCTCCACGTGGCGCAGGAACCGAAGACCCAGCCCCGCGCCGCGCGACGCGCCCTCGATGAGGCCCGGGATGTCCGCCATGACGATACGGCCGGCCCGAGAGTCGGCAACGCCTAGCTGGGGATCGAGGGTTGTGAACGGGTAGGCGGCAACCTTGGGACGCGCGGCGGTGAGCGAGCTGAGCAGCGATGACTTGCCGGCGTTGGGCAGGCCGACGAGCCCGACCTCCGCGATCAGCTTCAGGTCCAGCGTGACGGCAAGTTCCTCGCCCTTGATGCCCGGCTCGGCGTAGTCGGGAGCGTGGCGGGTTGAGCTCTTGAAATGGACGTTGCCCCGTCCGCCACTGCCACCTCGGGCGATGACCGCCTTGGAGCCGGGGTGGTCGAGGTCTGCGATCACCGCGCCATCGGGATCGAGCGCGACCGTGCCGACCGGGACCTCGAGGACCAGGTGGTGCCCGTTGCGCCCGGTCTTGCGCCCGCCGGCCCCGTTCGCGCCCGGCTCGGCCTGCCAGCGCAGCTTGCGTTTGTACAACGATAGGTCAGAGACATTGGTTGTCGCCTTCATCAGGACCGACCCACCTCGGCCGCCATCTCCGCCGTCGGGGCCGCCGCGAGGGGTGAAGGGCTCGCGGCGAAACGAGGCGGAGCCGCGGCCACCGTGCCCGGCGCGCACGCTTATACGCGCCGAATCGACGAAGGTTCGGGAGCGGCCGCTATTCGGCGACGATGCTCACGCGCCGGCCGTCCTTGCCCACCCGCTCATAGCGGACCAGGCGGGGGGCGAGGGCGAAAAGCGTGTGGTCGCGCCCGAGCCCGACGCCGGTGCCGGGGGTAATCCGAGTCCCACGCTGGCGGACCAGGATCGTACCCGCGTTCACTTCCTGACCGGCATACATCTTCACACCGAGCATCTTCGGCTTGGAGTCACGCCCGTTTCGAGACGACCCGCCACCTTTCTTGTGCGCCATTACTTGGTCTCCTTGTCCGGCTGCTTTGCTTTCCGGGGCGCGCGCTTGGCCGGCGCCTCGACCTCGCCACCGCGCTTCGCATCATCGCCGGTCTTTACTTCGGCCGACGCCCGCACAGCCTTGGCCTGCCGTCGCTCCGGTTTGGCTTTGACTGCCGGCTCTGCAGCGGCCTTCGGCTCGGATCCGGTCGCCTCGGTCAGGCCGCCGAGCGAGAGGATTTCGATTGCCGTGAGGTCAGCCCGGCCGCCCCGGTGCACCCGGACCCTCTTCTTGGACTTATACCGAAGGCTTTCGATCCGCGGCCCGCGCCGGTGGGCGAGAACCCTGGCGTCGACCTCGATCCCGTCGATCCCAGGCGCCCCGACCTTGATGTCGGTGCCGTCGCGCAGCAGCAGGACTCGGCCGAGCTTGACCGACGACCCCGGTTCGGCCGCTATCCGGTCGACCAGGATCTGATCGCCAGGGGCGACCCGGTACTGCTTTCCGCCGCTGACGACGACAGCCGACAGCGAACCATCCGATTTGGGCACGGAAGCGATTCTACCAATACGGTAGGCCGCACCGAGGCCGGCCTCCTGCTAGATGGATAGCGCCGTGGATCCAGCCTGAGGGTCGGCGGGCAGCTCGGCTTCGTACCGGAACGCGCCAAGGACCTCGTCTTCGTGGTCTTCGCCGAGGAATTCCACCTACGGGTCGAACCCTCTAGCGAAGGGCGCGCACGCGGCGCGTGCTCAGGAGAACCCGATTCAGCGTGTCGATCTCCTCGAGGACCAGTCCGGTTCCGCGCACGACGCACGTCAGCGGGTCTTCAGCGATGCGTACGGGCATCAGCGTCTCGTGAGCGAAGAGTTGATCCAGGCCGGCCAGCATGGCTCCCCCGCCGCAGACCACGATGCCTCGCTCGACGATGTCGTCGACGAGCTCCGGGGGCGTTGCGTCAAGCGTCGCCCTGACCGCGCGAACAATATCGACGAGCACGCCTGAGAGCGCCTCGCGGACGTGGGCGGTCGTCATCTCGACCGTCTTCGGAAGGCCGGTGACCAGATCGCGGCCCCGCACCAGGAAGGAGCGCTCGTCCGGGATCGGGAACGCCGAGCCCATCACGATCTTGATGTCCTCCGCGGTTCGCAAGCCGGTGAGCAGGCCCATATTGCGGCGCACGTACTGGACGATCGCCTCGTCCATCTCATCACCACCGACCCGTGCCGAAGTCGCGGCAACGACGCCGCCGAGCGAGATGACCGCAACCTCGGTGGTGCCGCCGCCGATGTCGACGATCATCGAGCCGCCGGCAGACTGAATGGGAAGCCCGGCGCCGATGGCAGCCGCCATCGGCTCCTCGATGAGATGCGCCTCACGTGCGCCGGCTGTGGTCGCCGCGTCGGTCACCGCGCGCTTCTCGACCTCGGTCACGCCTGACGGCACTCCGACGACCACGCGCGGGTGGCTCACGTGCCACGCGCGGTTGAGCGCGCGAGCGATGAAGTGACGAATCATCTGCTCGGTGTGCTCAAAGTCGACGATCACGCCGTTTCGAAGCGGCCGCATCGCGACGATGTCAGCGGGCGTGCGGCCAAGCATCCGTCGCGCATCTGCACCGACGCTCAGCACCTGTCCCGTGCGCTTGCTCACGGCGACGACCGACGGCTCGTTGAGCACGATGCCGCGACCGCGAACGTGGATGAGCGTGTTGGCAGTTCCCAGGTCGATGCCGACATCGGCCGACCAGAGCCCCAACAAAGATGTGATCAGGTTCAAGGCGCGTGGAAATCGTCAGTCAAACGTTGGGTCGACGCGGATAATACACCGGCTGTAAGCGTTATCCACAGGCCGGCACCACCTGTGGTGCCTTACCGAATAAGCAGAGACGTGACTATGACGAGTACCAGAACGAGTGCCGCGTACGGGGCGACCGCCCGGCGGTACAGGCCGCGCACCGTCTCAGCTCCACGTCGGACCATCAGGACGCCGGCGACCACGCACAGCGCAGTGACGGCCGCGGTGATCCCGAAGAATCGCAGGAGGCCAAGGGCATCATCCGCCGGGGGCGGAAAGAAGAGGGTCGTGAAAAGCCCGCAGTAGGGGAGCCAGCAAAAGACGCGCACGGTGTCGAAACGCGCGCGCGCACGCCTCTCGCTGGGCGGCGTCAGAGGCCACAACCGCAGCAGGGCCGGCAGGCAAAGCAGGTACAGGAATCCACTCGCGACTTTGACCGGAAGCAGCGACGAAACGAGCATGTTGCCGAGGACCTGCGGCCGCAGACTTTCGGGCTGCACCGCCGGCCCCAGAACCGCGAGCAGCCAGCAGAACTGGATCAGTATGAGCAAACCCGGCGCGGGCACGAACTCCAGCGTGAGAGCCAGCGCGACCCACGTGGTGAAGGCCAGCACGACAGCGGCCACGATTAGGTTTCGCTCCGCCGACGGAACCGGGTTGAATGGAGCCGCCAGCTGGACGGCGACGAGTATCGAGAAAAGAGCCACCGTGGCCACGACCGGCGTCGGCCGTTCAAGCGCCGGCAGCACCCAGCTTCCCTGGCCGCTGCGCGCCCAGACGGACTCTGCGGCGAAACCGAAAAGCAGAACCGTCAAGAGGCCGGGATAGAGGACGAGGGCGAGCGAATGGGTGGCGAGAGCCGCGAGAACCTGTGTCACAACCCGGCCAGCGAAAGGAACGGCTGCGGATACAACCCGATCGCCGCGTTGACCGCGAGGGCGATACCCACCCCCCAGGCTTGGCGACCACGAGGCAGGCCAAGGCTGCGACCGAGGCGAAGGGATGGCGGCAGCCATAACAGGAGTCCCAACCCGATCACCAGCGCCAGCGGCCAGTAGAGCTGCGTGGCGCCACGGAGCAGCAACACCCGCGCCGCAAACCCGGCAAACGGCGCGGCGCCCGCCAGCATGGCCGACGCCAGGAGGTTGATGGGCCGGTCGTTGGGTCGCTTCTCGCGCAGAGCCTGGCGCGACCACAGGTAGAGGGGCAGGCGGCTCAGAACGATCCCAAGCAGCACCAGGACGGCCGCGCGCCGCCCGTCGGCGATGGCGAGTCCAAGGCCGCACAGCGCCAGCCCCCAATCGGCCATAAACGAGTAGTGCCAGGCTGCCGCCCCGCCTTCGGTGCGCCAGGAAGCGACGCTGCCCCACAGCATGTTGATCAGCCCGAGCGCGATCATCATCGCCCCGACGGCGGCGCCTTCAGAAGGGACGAGAGCGCGCGCCTGTGTCAGAACGGCTAGCACCATCACGGGTCCGATGAAGGCCATCCATGGGACCGGCGAGGTGGCCGTCCTCTCCTCCGCGTCGAACTCGTGGATGTAGGGCATCGCGCCAAGCGCGGCGAACAAGCCTGCGACGAGGGCGACCGCCGCGAGGCGGGAAAGGATCGAAGGCCCGTCGCTTCGAGCGGCTGCGGCGGCGACGGCAAGCAGGGTGGCGGCGAGCACCGGGCCACGCAGGCGGGTCGCGAAGGGACGCTTGCCGGGCGCCGCCGCCTGCAGAGCCGCCAGCGCGAGGACCACGAGGATGACGATCTCAATGCTGGTAGCGGCTGCGATCGCGACCATGCCGGACAGCCCAGCAAGGCCCCACGTCAGCAGGGTGGCACGCTCCACGAGCAGCGGGGCCAGCGCCACCACGAGGGCCAGCGCCGCCGCGGCTGCGATCACGAGAGCGCGGCTTTCGGCCGACACCGAGAACGCGAAGCCCAACTGCTCGGATGTGCTGCCCGGCGCGTATACAACGATTGCCGCGACCCCGGCCAGGCCCAAGGATGCCGCCGACACGACCGCCGCCTTGGGGCGCGTCTTCAGCATCGCGGCGCACGCCGAACCCGCGGCCGGCAGAGCGATTGCCAGCTCAGGCTCCATCTGGCCCTGCCGCATGCACGACCGACACCCCGAGCGCGACCACGGCCGCGGCGATGTATGGCGATGGTCCCGCACCTGCGCCTGACATTCCGGAAACCATCGCCACCGACAGGGCGAGTGCCGACAGGGCCGTCAACAGTGCCGGTGGTTTGGTCTCGGTCAATATGCGAGCCCCCATGAGCCCGAGAACCGAAAGGGCTGCGAATCGCGCCGGCGCTCCGGGGCCGGTCATCAGGGAGGTAGCGATCCACAGGGCGAGCAGTCCACCGGCGAGGGAAAGGATCAACCGTGGCGTCGAGCCGGGAGGCATCACCCCCCAAACGTCATCGCCGGTCTGCGACCGCAGGACGGCCGCGGCGCCGCCGCCGACAAAGATGGCCGCTGCCGCGAGGTGCTCGCCGCCGGCCCATGCGAGCGCTGAAAAAGCAGCAGCGGTCAGGGCCAGGCCGATCGCGAGCGCCCGGCGGCCGTCGGAGAGCACGATGACGGCCGCGCCGAGCCAGGCTGTGAACGCAGCCGCGACGATCACCGGTTGACCGCGTAAGCGAGGGCGACGAGTCCCGCCAGCCATAGCAGCGGCCTGCCGCCCGCGGCGGCCAGCTCCAGGGAACGCGGGTTCACGATCGAGCGGTACTGCTCCGGAACGGTCGCGCGGCGAACCTGGCGCCGCAGTTTCTTCAATGCAACCGATCCCGGCATCGTAAAGAGCGGTGGCCGCAAGGTTTTCAGTGGGGAGGCGGCCCCCTCTGTCGCCGGGCCGGGCGGAGCCGGCTCGGTGCGCCCCGACCGGCCTGGCACCCCGACCAATCCTGCGATGCCGTAGGCGATCGCGCCGAGCAGCAAGAACGGGGCGATGTGGGTGAGCGCAGGATGGTCCGCCTGGTGGGTCGCCACCGAGATCAGGCCTCCGCCGAGCGCGCCGGCGGCCGCCGGCATCACATCGACCTGGGCCGGAATGGCCACGGCCGAGACCAGCACCGGCAGGGCCGGGCCGGCGACCACGGTCAGGGCCGCCAGGACCAGCGCGACCCGTGGAAACGTTTCCGTGGCCGGCCGTCCACGGCCGGGCGGCAGGCCGATCGCTCGCGCGGCCGCCACCATCGAAATCACCCACGCCGCGATTCCCGCGATGCCGATGAGGCCGAGAAAGTCTCCCGCTTCAAACGTGGCTTCGAGGCCGACCACCCGCGCGCCGAAGGCGAGTCCCGGAGGGAGGCCCGCTGCGGCCACGATCGCCAGGAGGGAAGCGGGCCCCGGCCGATCGGGCAGCAACGGCAGGCACGCGGCCAGCACGGCGATCGTCGCCAGCATCACCAGGCCGGCCACCAGGCCAACGGTGGTCCCGAGTGCGATGGCCATCAGGACGAAACCGCCGAAGCCCGGGATCACCTCGCCGAGGTAGGAACGGCGGGTGGCGACAGCCTGGGAGCGGACCGCAGCTCCCAGTGCGACCAGTGCGCCAAGCCACGCGAGGGCGACGCCGAAAATGGGCTGCGGATATCGGCCGTCGCCCATCTCGTACGCGCGTACGAGCAGATAGAAGCCCAGCGGGTAGAGCGTCACGACCGCCATGCCCGCAGCTCGAAGGGAAGGGCGCGACCACAGCTGCGCGGTCCAGCCGCGCCACGGAAACAGGCCTGACGCCATCAGCGCGGCGGCGGCGAGCAGGGAGAACACCGGGGCTGTGAGAGCGTTCACCGGGACTGCCGCGTAAACGGCGGTCCCGCCAACCACCTGAAGGATGCCGCCAGCCCAGCTCAGGGCCAGCCAAGCCGCCAGCATCACCCCCCACGGCGGACGCGGAGCTCGAATGTCCTCGATGTCGAGCTGGATCACCGCCAGTGTCGCGGCGGTGCCTCCGGCCAGAGCGGTCAGCAGCACTCCTCCGGCCTCTACCGCCAGCATGGCGGCGGCCACGCCGACGGCGGCGACGGTGCCCTCCTGCCAGCTCCGCGGTTGAAGCGTCAAGAGCACCGCGGCCGGCACCAGGATGACGAGGCCGAATGCGAAGGCGACGCCGTCCAATCGCAGGTCGAACCCCGCGCCGAAGCCGAGCGGACCCAGGTTTAGCTCCTGGCTCGAGCGGACTGGAATCCACAGGGCAAACAACGCGAGCAGCGCCGCCCAGGCTCCCGCGCCGGCAATGCCACGCCCTGGCCTGCGGCCGGCGAGACCCAGCGCGGCCGTCAGGCCGCCGGCTGCGAGGGGGAGGGCGACCGGCGCGAGGAGCGCGAGGGACGGCATGGGGCCGGGTCAGGCCTCGGTCACGCGCTCAATCGGTCGATGGCCGCGCGCAGCTCCGCCGCGCGCTCCTCCAGCTTTCTGACGATGTCGAAGGGTGCTCTCTCCCGGAATTCGGGATTGGCCAGCTTGGCTTCGGTCTTCTCGAGGTCGGAGGTGAGCCGCCGCAGCTCCGCCTGCCGCCGGCTGTCGCCCGCGCCCTCCGGGAAGCTGACCCGGCCGGCCACGGCCCCAAGTGGGGTGCCATGGGCCATCGACGCCGAGACATCCCCCGGTCGCACCTCGGCAAGCTCGACCCACGCGAGCCGCGCAGCCAGCCCCGCGATGGTGTGATCCGTGGAGGGCTCGAGGACGAGCATTCCACCCCGAGGCGGCGCGCCCGCGGCCTGACGGTGCCCGCGGACCTCCTCGACGATACGCATCACCTGTCCAAAGGTCTCCTCGGCGCGCGGGTCGACGAAAGACTCCGAGGCCTTGGGCCAGGCCGAGCGCATGACGTAGTCCCGCTTGCCCGGCAGGCGGCTCCAGAGCTCCTCGGTGACGAAGGGCATGAACGGGTGCAGCAGCCGGAAGAGGTTGTCGAGGCAGTGCAGAGCCACCTGGAGGGCCGCCGTATCGCGCGCTCGAAGGCGATCCTTCGCGGCCTCGAGATACCAGTCACAGAATTCGTTCCAGGCGAATGCGTATGCGGCGGCCATGGAGTCCTGGAACTTGAACTCCTCGATCCCGACAGCCACGGCTCGCGAGGCCACGGCGAGGCGAGACAGGATCCAACGGTCTTCGAGTGGCCCACCACCGGTTGGCTCGCCGGCCGGTAGCGATGCGCCGGCCGCCGACGCCATCACCAATCGGGTCGCGTTCCAGAGCTTGTTGCAGAACCGCCTGTAGCCCTCGACGCGGCTCTCGTCGAAGCGAACGTCCTGGCTTGACATCGCAACCGAGGCGGCCCATGCCCGAACGGCGTCCGTTCCGTATTTCTCGATGAGGTCCCTGGGATCCACCCCTCTGCCGAGCGACTTGGACATCCGGCGGCCGTCGGTCGCCTGCACCTGGCAGTGGATGGCCACATCGGCGAAAGGGACCTCGCCCATGAACTCGAGGCCGGTCATGATCATCCGGCTCACCCAGAGGTTGATGATCTCCCTGGCTGTGCTGTTCATGTTGTTGGGGTAGAAG
>JBGPOC010000026.1:0-12829 GCA_041487825.1 Candidatus Dormibacteraceae bacterium
AGGAGTCGGAGTGATCGCCGACACGACCACGTACTTCGCCTTCGGCCGATCCGCGAGCTCGTCGAGCGCTTCGAGGCGGATCTTCGCCACATCGTAGCCATACGGCTCGAGCAGGTGAGGGCCGATGCCCATCTTGGCCGCGATCTCGGTCATCGGCAGCAATCGCGCGCGGCGCGCGATCTCGAGGTCGGTCGGGAAAGTCACCGCCAAGGCTGTTCTCCTTTCAGGCCGCGAGCAATCGCGCCAGGGTCTCCTGGCGCCACTGCTCGGTCGGCTCGATCTCGTTGAACGTGAACACGTGGAGTCCCGCCACCTTTCGATCGGGGGCGGCGAGATCCGGCATCAAGCCTGCGGCGAACCGGCCCGGGTCATACCCGCCGGGCTGGACCATCCGCAGGAACCAATTGGAATGGCCGCGCAGGAAGCGCGCCGAGTCGATGACGCCGATCCGGGTCGAGATGCGCAGCAGCTTCGCGGGGTCGGCGACCCCCGCGAGGCCGATGTGGATCGGCAACAGGACGCCGCGTCGCCGGACCCTGGCCACCCACTTCTTGACCACGCCTGGATCGAAGCAGAGATTGCTCACGATGTAGGTCGCGATCCGCCGCTTGTCCCACATCGCCTGGATGGTCAGGTCGTCATCGATAAAGCTGTGGCGCTCCGGGTATCCGGTGACTCCGATGTCGCGCAGAGCATGCGGCATGCCCATCAGGGCCGTCAGCAGGGAGACGGAATCGGGAAACTGGCCGGACGGCTCCTTCGCGTCGCCAGCGACCACGAAGATCTCATGCCGGCCGATCGCGGCGACGCGGTCGAGCACCTCGCGCAAGTGCGCCTCGTCCCTTATCAGCCGCGCCGCGATATGCGGCACCACCTGGTAACCGTGCCCCGCAAGCCGTTCGGCCAGGCTGATGGTCGCGTCGATGCCCCTGCGAGGCGAAGCCGTTACCGTAACCGTCACCTCGCGCGGAACGGCGGCCAGCACCCGTTCTTCGACGTCGTCGGTCGGAAGGACCTCGTACCTGGGGGACCGAAGGAAGGCGACCAGAGCCCGCCGGCCGACCGGATCCATCCGGCCGAGCCGCCGCGCCTGAGCGCTCGCGACGGTCACCACACCCACCTCAATCGAACCGCCCTCCTCGGTGTCGCACTATAAGTCGCGCTCCACGCGACGCGCCCGTTCAACCTGAGCGGAGGCGTTCGAGTGGGAACGGGGCACGAATGGGCAGGATCACGTTCCGATCGAGTGGTGTGCCGGCCCGGCCCGAGGCGAAACCGGCTGCCGGGGCGTTGCCCGCAAGCTCACGGTGAAGGGCTGCGAGCTCTGATCCCTCGTGGTCGACCATCGTGCAGGCCACGGCGAGCAGGCCGTCACCCGGGTCGAGGATCTCCACGATGCGTCCCTGGCACGGCCAGTCCACAAGGGACGCGGTGGTCACCTCCCAGAATCCACCTTGCCCTCGCGGGTCGGAACGGGCGCGCACCCGGTTGGCATGGATGTGCCCGTTCAACCAGAGCACGACGTTTCCGAATCGCAACAGTGTCGCGAGCAGGTCGGCGGGGTCCGCATGGCCGGATCCCAGCGTATCCGGGTGCAGCCTCTGGTTGGTGAGGGTGTCGAAGCCGTGGTGCGTGAGAAGGACCACCAGGCGGTCTTCATTTGGCGTGCGAACCCTCGTGCCGTCCCGCGAGAGGAACGACGAATGCACCTCCTCCAGGCGTCGCTCGAGCCAGTGGAGCTGATCCCTGGTCAGGCAGCCCTCCGCGCCGCCGGCGGGGCATGCCGTGTCGAGCGTCACGAACCGCACCGCGGGGGTGTCGTGGACGTAGTAGGCGGACCCCTCCTCACGGTTCTGCGGCGTGAATCCGTGGCCGTGCGGTCGCGCACCGGAGCGAAAGTGCGTGTCGACGAACTCCCCAAGATCGAACGGACGCCTTGCGCGGTCCGCCGTCACCTCCCGATAGCCTCCGGTCATGAAGGCCTCCGGGCGCTGCACGAAAGTCTCCACCACCGTGTCAAAGTCGAGGCCATCGGGCAGCCGCAGCGGCTTGCGCGTGCCGACCGCCGCTGCGGCAAGCGCCCGGTTGACGATGCCTACCCCCTGGCACACCTCCTCGTGGTTGCCGTGGCAGCCGACCCAGGGCAGCGTGAGCCCTTGCGCGGAGAAGGGCTGCAGGGCGCGGTCCAGAAGTCCGGGCATGTGCGGAAAACCAAAAGCGCTTCGGTGCAGGTCTTCGTCGCCGGTGGCGCCGTCCGGTTTCCAGAACATGCTGTCGGGCCAACCTGGAGCCTGCACCCCCTCGTACTCGGGGCCGCCGGAGTTGGGCTGTACCGTCCCACCGTCCAGAAGCGCCATGACTGCGGAGAGCTCGTTCCACTGCACGTTGTCCACCGCGTCACCGGTCATCGCCACCAGGTCGAGCGGCCGACCGGTCAGCGGCGCGCCGGCGACTATGTTGATGGTGCGGACCATAGCGTCGATCGCATGGGCGTTCAACGCCTCGTGCGGACGTTGCATGGGAAGCAGCTCGCGAAAACGCGGATCCGCGTATTCCCGGTTGATGAACTCAAACCGCGCGGGCGATTCCACGTCCGTCATGTGCAGGTCGGTGATGTGGGCCAGGCAGGCGATCGCTCCCCTGTCCGTCCTGATGGTTGCCGGCGGCGAGGCGCCGGCAAGGTCCGGGTAGAGCAAGTGCGGCTCTCCTGCCAGTTCTGCGACGCACCGGTATGGGGCAACCGTTCCGGGCCTCAGGACGGGCCCGGCGTCAAGGCGGCGCTGGTGGGTGAGCGTCGGGTTGATCTCCCCCGCTCAGGCTTTGGCCGGCGGGCTGCGGTAGCCGAGCCGGCGGGACAGGTCCGCAGCCGCCTCGCAGGTGAGCTCGACGAGCTCAGGGCGGTCCGGGTCCTGCAGGCGGTGGGCCGGACCGGACACGTCGATGGCGGCCACCACGCTCCCCTCGGCCGAATGGACGGGCGCCGCGATGGCGTCGAGCCCGACCTCGAGCTCCTCGTGCGTGCGCGCAAAGCCGGCCTTGAAGGCGGCCGCCAGCTGCTCATCGAGCTCGCCCCGATCGATGATCGTGTGCGGGGTCCTGCGCTCGAGGGGATGGTCGAGGAGCCGCTGTCTGACCGCGTCGGGCGCGAACGCCAGGATGACCTTTCCGCTGGCCGTGCAGTGGATCGGCGTGCGGCGCCCGAGCCAGTTGACGCTGACCACCGAGGTCGAGCCGGACGCCTGCTCGATCGGGACGATCTCGTCCGCATCGAGCACGTCCAGGGTCACGGTCTCACCCAGTGCGCCGGCGAGGCGCTCGCAGACCGGGCGGGCCATGTAGCGCAGGTCGAACTCCCCGGTGACCACGCTCGCCAGTTGCGGCAGGCGCCGCCCGAGGCGGTACTTCGAGGTCCGCGGGTCGCGTTCGACCAGGCTGTGGCGCTCGAGCGTGCCGAGCAGCCTGAGCGCGGTCGAGCGGTGGACCCCGAGGTCTCGAGCCACCTCGGCGCCGGTGCTCCAGCCATCCCGCGCCAGCAGGTCCAGGATGGCGACCGCGCGGTCGACCGAGCGGATGAGAGACGGATCCCGCGTGGAGCTGTCGTTGCTCACCGCGCAACAATACAGTTTGCGGGGGTGCCGTCCGGGCGGTAGACTTGTTGGCCTCTGAGCATCTGTTGAGCCATGCGCAACAATTCTATCCACCGCCACCAACCCGAACGCTGGGAACGGCTCCAGGGTTGCGGGTGCACGCGGGCCGGATCTCCATCGCCCGAGCAGATGGCCGTGCGCTGGCAGAATGGGCCCAACCGGTCGACTTCGTGAAACCAGGAGGAGCACCATGAGCCGTGAAGAGGAGATTCGCGTCAGCCTGTTCGACGACACGCTGAACGGTCGTGCGCCCGAGGTGAAGGCCGCCACCGTCGAGGGCTTGGCTCTGGGCATGGACCCGATGGATATTCTTTTCAAGGCCCTGATCCCATCCCTCGAAGAGGTCGGGCGCCGGTTCGAAAAGGGCGATTTCTTCGTACCGGAGATGCTGATGGCGGCGCGTGCGATGCAGGGCGCCCTCACGCTCCTTCGTCCCCTCATCGCCGAAACCGGCGCCCAGCCTGTCGGGCGGTACGTCATCGGCACCGTCAAGGGCGACATCCACGACATCGGCAAGAACCTCGTGGTGATCATGCTGGAGGGGGCAGGCTTCGAGGTCTTCGACCTCGGCGTGAACACGCCTCCGGAGAAGTTCGTCGAGGCCGTGATCGCGCACCAGCCCGACGTCGTCGGCTTCTCAGCGTTCCTCACCACGACGATGCCCATGTTCAAAGTCAACATCGACGCCCTTCAAAAGGCCGGGCTGCGAGACAAGGTTCATATCGCGGTGGGCGGCGCTCCCGTGACCGAGGAGTATGCCAAGCACGTCGGCGCGGACAGCTACGCGCCCGATGCGTCGATGGCCACGCGACTGGCCAAGCAGCTCGTCGGAGCGCGGAACGAAGCGTCAAAGGGTGCGCAGGCTCTCGAGCAGGCGGTCATGTTGATCGACGAGACGCTGAAGAAAGGCTGAGTGCTCGGCTGACATGGAGACTGTCCTCAGCTCGCGCGACCGCGAGGTCGTCGTGTCGATCGACCGTCCCTTCGTGATCATCGGCGAGCGGATCAACCCGACCGGGCGCAAGGTCCTGGCCGCCGAGATGAAGGAAGGCAAGATGGATCGCGTCCGCGCTGATGCGATCGCCCAGGCGGCGGCGGGCGCGCACATGCTCGATGTCAACGCCGGCATCCCCGCGCTCGATGAGGCGGCGCTCCTGGTCGCGGCGATCAAGGCCGTCGCGGAGGTCACCGACGCCCCTATCTGCATCGACTCGTCGGTGATCGAAGCGCTGGAGGCGGGGCTCGCCGCCTACCAGGGCAAGGCGCTTGTGAACTCTGTTACGGCAGAGGAGGAGCGGATGGAACGGATCCTTCCGCTGGTGAAGAAGCATGGTGCCGCCGTCATCGGCATGGCCAACGATGAGACCGGCATTTCAATGGTGCCCGAGGAGCGGCTCGCACTCGCACGCCGCATCATCGAGCGGGCTGCCGACCACGGCATCCCTCAGGAGGACGTCATCATCGACCCGATCGCGATGACGGTTGCGGCCGATCCGACGTGCGGCCTCATCACCCTCGAGACGATGCGGCTCATCCGCGACCGGCTCGGCAACAACATGACGTGCGGCGCCTCCAACGTCTCGTTCGGCCTGCCCGACCGCGCCACCGTGAACGCCGCATTCCTCCCGCTCGCCATGCACGCGGGCCTGACGTGCGCGATCACGAATCCGCTGGTCCCCGAGGTGCGGCGCGCCGTGCTCGCAGGTGACCTGCTCCTCGGTCATGACGAGTACGCAATGCGCTGGATCGCCAGCTTCCGGGCGGAGGTTGCGCAGCAGGCGGCTCGGGCAGGCGCCGCCCCCGAATGATCCAGCGCAAGCTGGAGGTCAACTACCGGCCCTTCGACCGCACCACGAGAGTCCCGCCCGGGACCACCCTGTTCAGCGCGGCGCACTGGATCGGATTGCCGATCGACTCGACGTGTGGCGGCCGCGGCACGTGCGGCAAATGCAAGGTGCGCGTGGTCGAGGGCGAGGCCGTGGTGACGACCGCGGATCACCGCCTCCTTCGCAAAGAGGAGATCGAAGGCGGCTGGCGGCTTTCCTGCCAGACGCGGATCTACGAGGACATGGCCTGCGAGGTGCCACAGCTGTTGCGGGTGCCGAAGGCAGCGACGATGGGCCTCGGCCGCCTGGTCATCCTCGACCCGAACGTTCGCAAGGTCTACCTGGAGCTGACCGAGCCCACGCTCGAGGACCAGCGCAGCGACGTGATGCGCCTGCGCGAAGCCCTGACCGCGGAGGGCCACGACATGACCGCCGGAGTGCCAGTGCTGCGCACGATCCCGCGGGCCCTTCGCGATTCCGGCTTCAAGGTGACCGCGGTGCTGGCCGGCGAGCAGCTGGTCGCCCTCGAGCCCGGCGACACCACCGGCGAGTGCTTCGGGGTCGCCTTCGACGTCGGCACGACGACCCTCGTCGGAACGCTGATGAACCTTCGCACCGGCATGGCGGCCGGTGTCCTGTCGACGCTCAACGGCCAGGCGCCTTTTGGCGCGGACGTCATTTCGCGCATCAGCCACGGCATGAACGGTCCGGACTCCGTGCTCGAGCTGCAGGCCGCCGTGCTGGCCACCATGAACACCATCCTCGCCGACCTGTACCAGCAGACCGGGGTTTCCCCATCCCGCACCTATGAGGCGGTGGTGGTCGGAAACGCGACGATGCTCCACCTTCTGTTCGGCATCGACCCGAGCCCTCTCGCCGTGATGCCGTTCACCCCGGCGTTCATGGAGCCACTCCTCGTCGAGGCGCGCGAGGTCGGCCTCCACATCCACCCGAACGGATACATCCAGACGCTGCCCGCACTCGGCGCTTACGTCGGGGCGGACATCGTCGCCGGCGTGCTCGCGACCAGCGTGGTCCGCGAGGACAAGATGCGTGTGTTCGTCGACGTCGGCACCAACGGGGAGATCGTGCTGGGCAACGCGCAGCGAGCGCTGGCGACGGCTGCGCCCGCCGGACCGGCCTTCGAGGGCAGCCAGATCCGGTGCGGCATGCGGGCCACCGAGGGCGCGATCGAGGGCGTGCACATGGGCGACACCGTCGAGCTCCAGGTGATCGGGGGCGACGTTCCGGCGCTGGGGATTTGCGGCTCAGGGCTGGTCGACGCGGTCGCGCAGCTTCTACACGTCGGGCTGCTCGACCATTCCGGTCGCATGAAGGGTGCCGCAGACGTTCCCGGACATCCCCTCGCCGACCGCCTCATCGACGTCGACGGCGTGCGCGCGTTCCTGCTCGCGGACGGCGTGTTTCTCACGCAGCGAGACGTCCGGGAGCTCCAGTTCGCCAAGGGTTCGATCGCCACCGGGATCAAGGTGTTGATGGACATCCTCGGCGTCGAGACGAAGGACCTCGACGAGGTCTTGCTCGGAGGTTCGTTCGGTTCGTACCTGAACCCGGAGAGCGCCAAGATCATCGGCCTGGTCCCGCCCGTCGACGTCGACAAGATCATCGCGGTCGGAAACTCCGCGGGCGAGGGGGCCAAGATCGCGCTGCTCTCGTATCGCGAGCGTCAGGTGGCCTTCGAGCTGCCCTCCCGCATCGAGTACGTCGAGCTGTCCGGTCGCTCCGACTTCAACGACGCGTTCGTCTCGGTCCTGGGATTCCCACACCTGGAGCTGGTCGTATGAGCTCCTCGACCGCGCTGGTGATCTGCGGGGCGCTCGGAGCGGAGGTCAAGGACATCGTGGATCGGCGCGGCTGGGAGGTCGACGTCTACGGCCTTTCAGCGATGCTCCATCTCTACCCCGCCCGGATCGTCACGGAGCTCGCCGAGAAGCTGCGGGCGCTGCGGCCTCGCTATGAACGCCTGGTCGTCGTCTACGGAGACTGCGGCACCAGCGGGCGCCTGCAGCCTCTCCTCGACGAGGTGGGCGCGACGCAGGTGAGGGGACCGCACTGCTACGAGATGCTCGCGGGAGAAGACCTCTTCCACCAGGTTTCAGAGGAGAGGCCGGGGACCTTCTTCCTCACCGACTGGTTGGTTCGCAACTTCGATCGGGCGGTTGTTCGCGGGTTGGGTCTCGACCGCGACCCGGAGCTCAAGCCGATGCTCTTCGGCAACTACGAGGCCGTGCTATACCTCCGCCAGGTGCCCAACCCGCGGCTTGCGGCCAGGGCACAGGAGATCGCCGCGTACCTCGGACTGCCACTGGAGATCTCCGACGTCGGCCTGGGTGAGCTGGAGGCCCGCCTGTCGGAGCTCGTGGAGGGTGACGGCGGATCCCAACTCGCTCCCCTGCGCGCAGAGCGGCGTTAAGGATGGGCCTTACTGATCGCACCCCCGCTTCGCGGGACCTCCCCCCGGAGGGGGGAGGGTGATGGCGAGCTATCAGGTGACCTATTGGAAGCACATCCCCTCTCAGGTGAAGGCGTGGGATGGCGGTGTCGAGGTCAAGGGCATGCTGCCGGATCGCTTCCAGGTGGCGATCGACGCCTATTCGATGCGTGAGGGCTCGACCGACATGGATGCCTACCTCGACGGTTGGCGCCGGGGCCCTGTCCTGGAGCGAGAGGGCTCACCGGCCGAGGTCCTCGCCGCGGTCATCAAGGAGCTCGACGCGGAGAACCCCCGTACAAGCCTCATGAACCCGGCCTAGCTGCGCCCTCCGCCGCCCTCACAAGACGCCTCGCTTCCAACAGACGCCGGTCTTTCGGTGCGTCCACGAGATTCGTCGCCATGGTGATGGTCGCCGCCCGCGCGCCAGCGGCAGCGAGCACGCAGGAAACGCTGGCGTCGGAGCGAAGGTTGGGGTTGCCGTGCTCGACCGCGAGGGCGGCGAGGGTCGCAACCTCGGCGGCCGCACGCACGATGGCCAGCGGCACGTCGACCGCCTGCGCGCGGGCCGGACCCAGGACGCGCTCGCGGTCCGGTGCGCTCATACCCCTGGCGCTCCTGAACGCGTCGACGAAGGCCAGATATGCGTGGATGTCGGCATCGATGAGCTCTTCGCTAAGAAGGCGAAGCGTGTGAGCCCGCTCGCGCACGGAGGCAGCGCCACCCCAGTGCCGCATCGAGAGGCGGGCCGCTTTCTCGAGCAGGGCCGCGGCGAGCACCACCGCGGCGGCGGCAGCCGAGCCGCCGGCCGGCGCCGGCTTTTCGGACGAGATGGCGGCCACGAGACGTCTGAGCCGGTCCTTGGCCGACGGGAGCTCAGTCGTCGCCGATCTCCAGCTTTCGCTTCGCAATGAGCTCGCGCAGCTCCTGGTCGACACCCGGGTCGATGCCCGGGTCGGGGTACTCCTCGAGGACCTTCTTCCAGCGAGCTGCCGCAACGACGTCCGTCGTCTTGGCGCCCATCCGGTTCCAGCGGTCGTAGTTCTCAGTCGACGAGATCCAGGGGCGGTAGAAACCGGTGCGGTAGTTCCGAAGCGTGTGCTCAGCGCCGAGGAAGTGGCCTCCCGGTCCGACCTCTCTCAGCGCATCCATGGCCATGCCCTCTTCGTCAACCGGAAGACCCTTCTGAAGGATCCACTCGAACATCCGCAGGGCTTCGACGTCGATGATGAACTTCTCGTAGGACGCGAGCAGCGCGCTCTCGAGCCAGCCGGCCGCGTGCAGCACGAAGTGGACACCGCCGAGGATGGTGGGCCACATGCACATCATCGATTCGTATGCGGCCTGCGCGTCGGGCGACTTGGACGAGGTCAACGCCCCGCCGCCTCGGAAAGGTATGCGGTAGTGGCGGGCCATCTGCGCGCTCGCGAGAATGCCCATCGCGGACTCTGGTGTTCCGAAGGCTGGGCTGCCCGACTGCATGTCCGTGTTGGTGAGAAACGAGCCGTATACACACGGCGTGCCGGGCCGGATCAGCTGCACGAGGGCGATGCCGGCGAGCGCCTCGGCCGTCTGTTGGGCCACCGTGCCGGCGAGGCCCATCGGTGACATGGCGCCGGCCATCAGGAACGGCGTGACGATGACCGGCTGACCCGCCTCCGTGTACTCGAGCAGTGCGCCCAGCATGCGATCGTCGTAACGAAGAGGGCTGTTGACGTTGATGAGGCTGATCACCGCTGGTGTCTCCTCGATCTTGTCGCGTCCCCCGAGCAGGATCGAGGCCATGTCGATGGTGTCCCGCGCGTTCTCCGCCGAGATGACGCTGCCCATGAAGGGTTTGTCAGTCCAGCGCATGTGCGAATAGAGCATGTCGAGGTGCCGCGTCCCCAACGGAAGGTCCTCGGGCTCGACGGTGGTTCCACCGGCGCAGTGAATCTGGTCGATCGCCTGGGCCATCTTGTCGAAATTGTTGAAATCCTCGATGGTTGCGCCCCGCCGCCCGCGCTCGAGGTCGGTGATGAACGGGGGGCCGTAAACGGGAGCGGTCACCACGTTGTCGCCCCCGAGCGTCACCGTCCGCGCCGGGTTCCGTGCCTGGAGGGTGAACGTCGAGGGGGTCTTGGCTGCCATCTCCAGCACAAAGCCCCGATCGAAGCGCACGCGCATCCCGTCGACCGCCATCCCCGCCTTGCCGAAGAGGTCGCGCGCGCGGTCGTGCAGGAAGTCGACCCCGATCTCCTCGAGGATGAGCATCGCCTGCTCGTGGATCGCCTCCACGTCCTCGCCGGACAGAATGTCGTACGGCTTGAGGCGGTTCTTCCACATGGCAGTCAATCTTGCATCTAGCGCGCCAGGGCGCGCTTATGAGGGAAACCCGGATGGTTTCCCTCATCGCGCGTGCGGCTTCGCCGCAGGCGACCCGGCCCTGAATCCCCTTGCGACGGTGGCGTGGACCTTGGGCTGGGCCGGCGCTCTTTTCCGATATATCGATGCGATTAATTCAGGATTGGTTTCTCCCGGCGCCGATTAGGAGTGGCGGGGGACGAAGTCATGGCCGGGGGGACCCCGGCCATCCCTGCAACGCTGGTGAGCTGAAAGGCAGGGCTATCGCCCCGCACGTGTGCTAACGTAGGGGGTACCCATTGGGGTGCTTGGTCCCGCCTGCGGACCCTCTTTTGAACTCAGGTGACTCCCATTTCACGCCCAATCAGCCTGTGGCGAACCTCTAGGTCCGCTTGAAGTGAGCACGCCCAACCCTGGCGACGTCCTACCACTCTGGAACCCGGACATCCCGGGCGAGGAGATCCAGGCCGGCCGGCTCGGCATCCGGGTTCGCCCGGGCACCCCGGCCGCCCTCAAGGTCTCGGCCATGGAGGCCGCCGGCGGAGCCGAGCTGCTCCGGCAGGTGCTCGAGGAGCAGCGGATCATCGACGGCACCTATACGGTCGTCAAGCCGGACAAGCCGCTCGAGTTCGTCGGCCAGGTCAAGCAGACGCTGCTGACCGGGCGGCTTGGACGGACGCCCATGGGCCTGGCGCTCGAGATCACGGACTGGCAGGACCTGGACGGCGAGTTCGAGATGGAGAAGAACCGTCTGCGGCTCCGCTACCAGGAGCTGCAGCTGGTCAAAGAGTGGGACGGCGAGCTGGAGGGGTTCACGGCGATCGTCCTGCGGGAGCAGGCCAAGACCCAGCCGATCCTCGATTCCACGATGCGGTTCATCGAGCACCTTCGCGACTATCGCGAGAAGCTCGCCGAGGCCGCGGTCCGGCGCTACGAGGCGACCGAGCAGTGGATGGAGTGCCCCAAGTGCGAAGCCGAGGTGCCGACCGCCAGCAGCATCCACTGCCCCGAGTGTGGCGAGGACATGCGCGGCGGCGAGTACGTGCGGGCGGTGCTCCACCTGGTTGACGACGCGGACGGCCGGATCTATCGCGGCATCGACTCTTTGACGGTCCGCTCGGCCGGCTTCCCCGAATACCGGGGCATGTCGCTGGACCGCATACAGGGCTCCAACCTCTGGGTCAGCTTCAGGCGCTACGACCCCCTGCCCGACGAGGGTATCGTGCTGCCGACCGCCAGCGTCGAGATGTTCGAGGCACAGCGCTCAGTCATCCGGCAGCTGCAGATCGGCAGCCCACGATCGGGAGCGCTGGCCGCCGAGCTCGCCGACCCGGGCTGGCTGGGCAGCCCTCCTCGCGTACAGCTGGACGGCAAGAAGGCGCACCATCTGCCCGACCCGAACGAGGAGCAGGCGGAGGCCGTCGCCCGCGTCATGGGTATGCGGCCGGGCCAGCTCTACCTGATCCAGGGCCCGCCCGGGACCGGCAAGACCACCGCGATCGTGGAGTCGATCCGGCGCATCCTCGCCCGGAACCCGAACTCGTCGATCCTCCTCTCGTCGCACTCCAACGACGCTGTCGACACCGGGCAGGAGCGCCTGCTGGGCTTCTCGCACGTGCGCCAGGCTCGCATCGCCGAGCCGGGCAAGGTGCCACGCCGCCTACGTCCAACCCTCGTCGAAGGCGATGACCTCGAGCCTTATAACCTCGTCGCCGGCACGTGCAACCGGCTCGCCATCGACTCGCGGCTTCGCTTCAAGGTCTTCGATTGGCTGATCCTCGACGAGGCCAACAAGGTGCGCGCCAACGAAGCCCTGGCCCTCATGCCGATCGCGAAGCGTTGGGTGATGATCGGCGACCTCAAGCAGCTGCCACCCGTCATGGAGGAGGCCGCGTCCACCTTCAAGGTCGATGGGCCGCTCGACGAGATGGTGCGCGACGACAGCTTCTACGGCTGGGTCTGGGACAAGGTGCCGGCCAGCTCGAAGATCATGCTGCCGCGGCAGTACCGAATGCGCGAGCCCATCGGGCGCGTCGTTTCAGACCTCTTTTATGAAGGCAAGCTCATCCACGAAGCGCCCCATCCTCGCATGCCACTGCCGTGGCCTTTCGATCGCGAGCTCGTGTGGGTCGACACCGGTGCGCAGGACGAATACCGCGATGCGCAGCGATCTGTTGCCAACGAGTTCGAGGTGGCGCTCTGCAAAGACATCACGTCGATCATCCGCCGGCGCGTGCGCAAAGCGAGGCTGGCCGTCATCGCGATGTACGCCTCGCAGGTGAATCGCCTGGTGTCAGCTCTGAAAGGCATCGTGCCGCCGGACGACATCGAGTCGGTGGACGCATTCGAAGGCCGCGAGTCGGATGCCGTAATCCTTTCGCTGGTGCGATCGAACGACCGCGCCGCCATCGGATTCCTCAACGACCCCAATCGTGTGAACGTCGCCATCTCGCGAGCCAAGAAGCTGCTCGTCATCGTCGGCGACTCCAAGACGGTGATCGGTGGCGCGCCGGAATTGTTCGGACCGCTGTTCGAGCACGCGAAGGAAGAGGGCCTCGTCG